>NZ_CP004403.1:1500000-1615277 GCF_000730245.1 endosymbiont of Acanthamoeba sp. UWC8
TGAACGGATTTATAGATGAGCAGGCTGCTAAATTTAAACTCACTCCTTCTCAGGTTGTATTATTAGGGTTCTCACAAGGAACTATGATGTCTTTGCATACTGCATTAAGACGAGAGATACCAGTGAGAGCAGTACTGGGTTATTCAGGAATGCTACTCAGCCCGCATTTATTAAAAAATGAAATAAAATCCAGCCCGAGTATTATGTTAGTGCATGGAGCGGAAGATCAAGTGCTACCCGCCTCTATGATGACCTTAGCTCAGCATACGCTAAATGGTTTAAATGTAGAGTGTAAAACTTTACTTAGGCAAAAGCTTGGCCATGGGATTGATATGGAAGGTATTATAAGCGGCGGCAAGTTCCTACAAGGTATGTTTTCAAAATAGGGTTATAAGTAAAAAAATATGGTTGAACGAAGGGGAAGTGGCTTTTTTAAAAGATGGTGGTGGGCAATTGACTCAGTATTTCTTATATTCGTACTGATGGTAATTTCCATTGGTGCTGTGTTAATTACTACTGCAAGTCCAGCTGTGGCCGAGAGATTGGGGTTAAGCTCGTTTTATTTTGTAAAAAGACAGTTTATTTTTTTATTGCTGGCAGTTAGCTTGATATTATTTATCTCGACCTTCTCGGAAAAAACTATAAAAAGATTTTCACTCTTTGGTTTTTTAATATTCCTTGCTTTAATGGTAGCAGTATTATTCATTGGAGATGAGGCTAAAGGCGCGAAGAGATGGATAACAATCCAAGGATTTTCCTTGCAGCCTTCAGAGTTCATAAAACCGTTTTTTGCGGTAATAACCGGCTTAATACTATCTGAGCGCTATACTACATCCAACCTACCGGGCTTTACCATTTGTTCATTCCTCTACTTAGTGATTGCTATTCTTTTAATATTGCAACCTGATATCGGAATGACTATTTCAATCACGGCTGTAACGGCTACTCAATTTTTTATTGCCGGGCTTCCGATCGTTTGGATAATAGTAACGGGAGGGCTTACAATTTTTGGAGCATTTGGTGCTTATCTGTTTCTGCCTCATGTTGCACGTAGAATAGATAGTTTTTTAAATCCGAAAGAAAATGAGAATTATCAGGTAGAGAAATCGTTAGAAGCTTACCTAAACGGAGGGTTGTTCGGTAAAGGTCCCGGAGAGGGGACGATAAAGAATGTTCTACCGGACTCGCATACTGATTTTATTTTTGCGGTTTCAGGTGAAGAGTTAGGGGCTATATTCACTTCGGTAATAATTTTATTGTTTTTCCTGATTGTATTGCGTGGGTTCCTTAAAATTATAAAAGATAATAATTTGTTTTATATATATTCCACTGCAGGATTACTAATGTATTTTGCTTTACAGTCTATTTTTAATATCGGTGTTACATTGCATTTATTCCCCACCAAGGGAATGACTCTGCCGTTTATCAGTTATGGCGGTTCGTCAGTGCTTTCTTTTGCCATAATTATAGGAATATCCCTAAGTTTAACTAAGAAACGTTACGGTTCACTGCTAGGATTAAAAAAAGAGTAAAAAGTGCAAGATAAGGAGAGTATATATATTGATCAATTCGCTATACTAAGCCTTTCTATTTCGTTGCTTTTGCATATTTTTATAGTTTTATGCTTTGTATTTTATAATCAGCTATTTATTGAAAAAATCCAACCTCAGAGAAATACCGTATCCGTTATAAATATTAATTTAGTAGAGTCGGATATTGAAACCAGAGAGAGCAACAATCCTCAACAAGAGCTGAGAGCTCATCAAGCGCAATCTAGTATGAGAGAAATAAGAAATATTTTAATAGAAAAACCATTACAAAACAGCGAAAATAAAGAGAGTGTAGAACAGCAGAGAAAAATAGATTCTAAAAATTCTTATGGTATAACTCTTTCGGCACATATTCATAATAATCTTATTAATTTACCTGAAAATATACCCACCGATGAAAAAGTGGATATAAGAATAAAAATTGATAAATCAGGAAATTTGATTGGCTATAAGATATTAACTATGCATGGAGAAGTAATAAATAATTTTATTAAGCAGGTATTATTAAAATCTTCCCCCTTTCCCAACCCTTTAATTGAAGATAATGATATTAATAGTATTACTTATGAGCTTTCACTTTTTCTATTTTAATGTTTTTTTGCAAAATATTTGTTTACAAACGTCAAAAAATATTATATTACTTTTCAGGTGTATTTACAAAAAGTTAATAAAAATTTAATTTTACCTGTTTATTTATACTTAAAGTTGTATTATGTACCCCTGAAACATATTGCGATTTAATTATCTTCAACTTAAGGTAGTAATTACAGCTTTTGGGTTAGATAAGATTATGCAACAGAAAGTTTTAGATTTTTTTTCTTTTTATTCTAAGTCCTTTAGGGAATCAAATGCTACAGCTCTTTGTAATATGCATTATATCCCGAACACATTTATATTTAATATATTAAATAAGCAAATCAAAGAATTTACAATCCCCAGCGACTTGCAAAGTTACTTAAAAGAGGAATTAACCGAGCAACTAAGTATCGAACAAACAGACGAAAATTCTATTGAAATCATGAGAGTGCATTTTATAACTAATAATATGTTAATGGCAGAAGTTGATTGGAGTCATTATTTAAAAGATGCATCGGATGTAGTAGTTATTAAGTGTTTATTTGTTTTAGTACTCGTCGGTGAGGAACTAAAAATTGCATCGACTACTTTTGTTTAAGATCATTTTTCATTAAATTATATATATAACTAACAAAAACTTTGTAAAACATTTTTGTTTACCTTTCATTAACCTTTTTTTGCTAGATTCAAAGTTAGTAGCTTAAATAGGGGAAAGGGTTATGGCTTTTAATCAAGATAAAGTATTAAAATTCATAGAAAAAAGTAATTTTCAAGGTTTGCAAAGTTATCTTAATAAAAGATATCTTGATATAGATAGTTTAATACCACCCGCAGAATTTATTAATGCATTTAATAATTTTATTAGTAGTGATTCTAAAAATATTACCAATTCTTATAAAATAATAGAACTTTTATATCAGCATTTTACAGCTGCGAATAGAAAAACAAAATATGATAATTCTCAAGAACATGAAGATATAAAAGGATTATTTAAGATATATGAAAAAATCTCAGCCGGTAAAGATTATAGCATAGAAGATGTAGTTGCTGTAACCAGAATTAAGGATTTTAAAGTTGATAGTTACCAGAAAAAGTTTGAACTATACCAAGAAAAACAAACCTTAAGAAATGTATATAAAAAAGCAGATGATTTAATAGAAAGATATTTGATATATAAAATCAAATATCCTGAAAACACTAGCTTTATAAGAAAGCTACTTAGAATTCCGCCGAAACGTAAATCTGAAGATATTTTAAATGATTTAACTAAAAAGCTTCCTGAGCTTATTGATAAGTTAAGAGATGAAATAAGAGAAAGACCCCAAATTTAATGATAAAAAGGGAAATTTTTTATTATCAAATTATGAATTAAGTCAGCTCATTTATGAAAGATTATCCCTAAAAATTCAAAATCAACTAAAGATGGATAAACAAAGCATAAATGGGATTTTTGAAAAATTAAATACTAAAAAAGTGGAAAGTGCAATAAATCACATGAAGCAAAATACGCACACAGGAAAAGAGTTATTACATAAAGCTGAGGAATTAAGAAAAGCTATAGAAAGCAGTATACCACCATATTTATTAGATTTATCTAAATTAAAATTAAAAAACCTTTTAGGTAAAAATATTATTGGTTTTAAAGAGGCCGATTTAACTTCCTATACATACAATATATCTTCAATCTTTGATAATTTATTGACTAATTTAATTTCAAATATAGAAACTTATAAAGGGGAGCCAGGCAGAGAAATTGAACTAGAATCACAATTGTTAAAAGCTATCAGCTTATCAAATTACTTGTTGAATCATAACAATAACTATTTTTATTTTAATGTGGCAAATATTGGCCAAAATTATGTGCTACAAGATTTATTGGCTCAAACACAATCCACTATAAATAAAAATTTAATAGCTGAGCATAATAACATAAAACATAATCCAAAGGCTAAGTTTAGCAAATTTGAAAAGCGTGGATTTGAAATCTTAGCTAGCTTAAATTTAGGGAGAGCTTTATCAAAAGAAGATCAACAATATTTAGCTAAATTTTTTGAATACGCAATAGATAATCAAGAATTTAATTCAAGGATAACAAGAATATTAAATAACAATGATCAATTTGTACGCAATAATGCTGAAATGATAGCAGAATTGCGGGCATTCACTTATAAAACAGCTGATCTAGAAGGCGTTGGTATAATAACTAACAAAGTTGAAGCTATTCTAAAAGAAATTAAAGATAACCAAACTAATTTAATAGAGGAAGAAGATAAATTAAGTTATCAGGAATTAGGGAGGTTAGTAAAATTTTTACGTAATAAAGATATTTTAATGGCGTTAAAAGAATTAAAAATTTTAGAGCATTCTACTATTTTACAATATTTAAATAGTAACTTGCAGACGAGCAACAATTTATATATGGAACTAGATAGTCTTATTAAAAATCATATAAATTATGAGCAAGGTGATATAGTAATGGAGGTAGCAAAACGCAATAGAGAGTTCTATTCCAATAAAGTTAATTATGAGGAGAAAATAAGAGATTATATGAGTCCTTATACCCATGCAGCAATTGGTTATAAAGATAATAGAGGTGTTTTCGTTTCACATGTGGATCAAACATATACTAAGGATAAAATTGAGATGGATGCTGTATTATCAGAAAACTTTAGAATATATCCTGATAAACTTATAATTGATAATGATGTGAAAAAACAAATAATTAAAGCCTTGAAAATTGATAATGAAGATAATTTAAAACAGAAGATGTATGACATATACAAAGGTATAGCCAGCGAGTTACATCAATTAATGCAAGATGAAAATAAAGATATTAAGTTTGATCGTGACAGAGCAAAGGATGCTTTTATAGCTGATTTAATGCCATTTGGATTTGGGCATATGGGTAAAGATAATATTAAGAGCTGGGCAAAAGAAATCTTGGAAAATAAGGCAAGTTTGCCACAGAAAATAAAAGATCCTGGAGGCAATGGTTATTTATTTTGCTCGGAATTTGCAGCTAAAATGACAGTGCTAAGCCTAGTGGAATTGGAAAGGCAATTAGTCGATAAAATTAAAGAAAATGATCCGAACTTCGAGATGCCGAAAGGCGGGTTGCTTAAAATGCCGTTTCATGAATATGAGGATTTAGGTAAAGTTCACCCGGCAAGGTTAGTTAAAGAGCTAAGTAAAAGCGGGGCAATAGAAAAAGTGCCGGAAGCGGAGATGGTAAAGAATATTATAAGAACAAGGTAGTTGAAATTGACAACATAAGGCAATTAAACTAAGTTTGATGCAAAATGAAGTTTGTATATAAGAATGCTAAGAATCACTCTACCTGATGGAAATTTCAAGGAATTTCCGGAACATATTTCCGGCTTTGAGTTTGCTGAATCAATCAGTAAATCACTGAAAAATGAGGCTATTGCCGTAAAAATTAATGGGGAGCTAAAAGATTTAGATACATTAATTACCGAAGATTCAAAGGTTGAGGTTATCACGCCGAAGTCGGAAGAAGGTTTGGATATAATCAGGCATGATGCAGCTCATCTTCTGGCACAAGCAGTCAAGGAGCTTTATCCCGAAACCCAAGTAACTATAGGTCCGACCATTGAGAATGGGTTTTTTTACGACTTTGCACGTGAGGAGCCGTTTACTTTAGAAGATTTGGCGAAGATTGAAGCGCACATGAAAAAAATTTCTGCGCGTAACGATAAAGTTACTCGTCGGGTGATGAGTCGTGATGAGGCGATAGAATACTTTAAAGGTTTAGGGGAAGTATATAAAGTTGAGATCATTAAATCTATTCCTGCTAGCGAAGAAATAAAGATTTATTCACAAGGTGGGTTTGCAGATTTATGCCGAGGCCCTCATTCACCTTCTACCGGTAAAGTTAAAGCCTTTAAGTTAATGAAACTTGCGGGTGCTTATTGGCGTGGTGATAGCAAAAACCCGATGCTACAAAGGATATACGGAACCGCTTGGTCAAATGAGGCGGATTTAAACGCTTACCTAAAACAACTGGAAGAAGCTGAAAAGAGAGATCATAGAAAGCTCGGTAAGGAAATGAATCTTTTTCATTTTCAGGAAGAAGGGCCAGGTGTGGTGTTTTGGCATCCTAAGGGGTGGAATTTATTTCAAAAGCTGGTGGAGTATATACGTCAAAAGCAAAATGATGCCGGTTTTATGGAAATTGCAACCCCTGAAATATTGGATCGTTCATTATGGGAAGCTTCAGGGCATTGGGAAAAATTTCAAGATAATATGTTTATAGCTAAAGCATCGGATGATGAAAAGGTTTTTGCGGTAAGACCGATGAATTGCCCGGGCGGAGTGCAGGTATTTAAACAAGGAATAGTGAGCTACAAAGAGCTTCCTTTAAGGCTTTCGGAGTTCGGTAAAGTTTATAGATATGAGCCTTCGGGTTCACTGCACGGGTTAATGAGAGTGAGAGGATTTACTCAAGATGATGCACATGTATTTTGTACTGAAGATCAGATAACTGATGAATGCAAAAAAAATGTGCAGCTTAATACTTGATATTTATAAAGATTTCGGTTTTGAGGAAGTAAAATTAAAGTTTTCCGATCGGCCTGAAAAGAGAATAGGTAGTGATGAGGTGTGGGATAAATCCGAAAAAGCTTTAAGGGAAGCAATTGAAGTAACAGGCCTACCTTATACCGTTAACCCCGGTGAAGGTGCATTTTATGGGCCTAAAATAGAATTTGTTTTAAGAGATGCAATTGGAAGAGATTGGCAACTCGGTACAATCCAGGTGGATTTAAATTTACCTGTACGACTTGGGGCGACTTATATCGGAGAAGACGGCAAAAAACACCATCCTGTAATGATACATAGAGCTATGTTCGGCTCAATAGAAAGGTTCTTAGGTATTATGCTTGAGCACTATGCCGGTAAGTTGCCGTTATGGCTCTCTCCGGTGCAGGTAGTGATTGCAACTATTACTAACCAAGTTGACCAATATGCCGAGGAAGTTGCCTTAACTTTAAAGAGGCAGGGTATTCAGGTAGAACTTGACTTAAACAACGATAAAATTAATTATAAGGTGCGTAAGCATTCTCTGGCAAAAGTCCCCGTAATTCTTGCGTTAGGTAAGAATGAAATGGAAAAAAGAGAAGTTTCGGTAAGAAGATTAGGGTCTGACTTACAAGAAGTACTTGATTTAAATGATTTTATTAATAAATTAGTACAAGAAGTCAAAAATCACAAAATTAACTAATAAAAGGAGCTGATTATTTCTACTAATAAAGCAAGTGATATAAGGATCAATGAACAGATAAATTCATCCCAAATTAGGTTGATTGATCATGAAGGAAATATGATCGGTGTAGTTTTACCGAAGCAAGGATTGGAATTAGCAAGGAGAGTCGGGCTGGATTTAGTTGAGATTTCCCCTAATGCTGAGCCGCCTGTTTGCAAAGTAATGGATTTCGGTAAATATAAATATGAAATCCAAAAAAAGGCACAAGAAGCTAAGAAGAAACAGAAAGTGGTAGAAATTAAAGAAATTAAGATAAGACCTAATATAGCGGAAGGTGACTACGGGGTAAAACTAAAGAATGCGCGTAAATTTATTGCCGAAGGAAATAAGGTAAGAGTTTCTTTGCAATTTAAGGGTAGAGAAATTACTCATAATGAACTTGGTTTCGCGGTAATTCAAAAATTCAAAGCGGACATGTCTGACGTGGCTAAAGTAGAGCTTGAACCTAAATTAGAAGGTAAACAAATATTCTTAGTTATCATTCCTAACTAATTTATTGATACCTATTGATTATTAAGCTTGACATAAGTTCTAAAAAATTCTCAAATTAATTATACGGAGAATTTTTTAAGCTTATGTTTTTTAATTTAAGATATATAACCCTTATTGTATATGGGATAATTATTATTGTTTCTTTACTTCTTGGAGTATATTTCAAATATTATACTACTGAGTATTTTGTGCGCGATGTAAGTCAAAAACAAGCACAGGAAACAGCCGATAATTATGTAAAATTGATCTGGAATAAATATTATCCGGTTATAGGGTTCTTGGCTGATAAGCCAATCGCTACTGCTGAAACTTTCCCGCAATACCTGGCTTTTGTTGAGGAAAGTAACAGATTTTTTTCATCAAATAATATTACTAAAGTAGTTATATACGGTGCAAACGGTGCTTTATACCAATCAAATAATTTAGCTTTAAACGAGAAACAAAGTCTTTTCAGTTCTTATTTCTATCCAAATGAAGTTAGTAACTCTTTAGATAAAATAAAAATGATTAAAAGTATTTCAAGCGTTGTAATTCCTTCAGCTGAAATAGAAGACGGAAGAGGGGAGCAAATATCTTTAGTTAAAACTTTTCTTCCAATAGCACCGCAAAACGCGCTTGAAGAATTAAAAAATCTAGCGGCTAAAGCCGGCGCAATTTTAGAAATTAATTATAATGTCAGCAGTGAATTAAAAGTGATTGAAATCATCCAGTTCACCGCTATTTTCTTTATCATTTCCAGTTTTGGGGTTATCACGCTTGGTGTATTCCTTTCCGCCCAACAAGCAGAAAAAATGATAGAAAAGCAACAAGAAGCAACAGCCGAGCTTTCAGTTGCACGTACTTCCGCCGAAACGCAAAGTAAAGAAAAATCTAAATTCTTAGCTAACGTGACTCATGAGCTTAGAACCCCGCTTAATGCAATTATCGGGTTTTCTGAGATTATCAGCAGTGAATCGATGGGACCGATAAATAACGAGCAATACAAAGAGTTTATAAGGGATATCCATACCTCAGGACTTCACCTGCTTAGCTTGATTAATGATATTTTAGACTTTTCAAAAGCTGAGGAAAACAAGCTGGATGCTATATTTGAGGATGTGGATCTTACTAAAGTAATAAAAATTTCACTTAAAATGCTTATGCCCCGTGCTGAGCAGGCAAAAGTTATTCTTAAAGATGAATTACCTGAAGAGCATATTATAATCTCAGCGGATAATAAGCGCTTAAAGCAAGTAGTTTTAAACCTGTTATCAAACTCGGTTAAGTTTACTCCCGAAGGCGGTAGTGTAACCATTAAGGCATGGAAGAATCTTGATCTTAATCTTATTATCATAGAAGTAATTGATACCGGGCTTGGTATGGAGCCGCAGGATATAGCGCGCGCACTTACTCCGTTCGGGCAGATAGATAACAAGTTGAGTAGAAAATATGACGGTACCGGGCTTGGATTGCCGCTAACTAAGAAGTTGGTGGAAATTATGAAAGGTAAATTTGAAATTAAAAGTGAGCCGGGTCTGGGAACTTCGATCACACTTACCTTTCCCCTACCGGGCAGTCAAATTGAAGAAGACAAGACTACCTAGTTATAAAACGAGCCTAAATACGATTATATGTTTTTTCGATATTAGTAATAAAAAAAGCACCCGGCAGGCTTGTAATAATATAAATCGCAAAAGCAACCAAAGCTATTGTTACTCCTATTTCTTCCAATTCAGGGTTAATAAGCCCGATTCCATATAGAAAGGTTAATTCTCTTAATCCTGCCCCTCCAATAGAAATGGGTAATATTGCAACAATTGAAGCAACTATAAATAATACGATAAAATTAATGATTTGATTATAACTTAAGCTTTGATTTAAAGCTAAGATGATAAGTAGCACCATTACTACTTGGAATAATTGCACAAAGAAAGAAAATATTGTCGCTCTTAATGCGGCGCCTATATTATCACGCAAAATATATTTTACTCCCAATAAATAACATGGAGTAATCAGTATAATGCATAACCAGGTTAAAAGTTTAAGGTAGGGTATCTTATGTAGAAAATCACTAAATAACACTAGGATTAGTCCAAATAAAACTAATATGTAAAAGCCGTTTACCCTTTCGTATAAAATTATTCTTAAGCTACCGAGCTTAGGAAATTTCTCTAGTTTTGACAGTAAATATACTTTATAACCGTCTCCGCCGATTCCTCCCGGAAGCAGAATATTATAAAAGGTACCTAAGTAATATAAAGAAACGGTAAATATAACAGGTAATGTCAGCCCGTATTGTTTAAAATAAAATTTACTTCTAAGGCTACTAAGAATCAGAGAAAGGTGTGAGGCAATAATTGCCACGACCAACAAAGCAATATCCGCATTTTTTAAGTATACAAAAAGCTTACTGATATCTAACTTTCCAAGTACTAAATAAAAAGCGGTTATACAAACTGATAATTTTATTATTATAATAAAATACTTCTTAAGATTAGTAGAGAGGAGTATTTTTAACACCCTCTACCGCCTTGATTATTAATTCTGGTATTACCGGTTGTTACTCCCGCTCTTTGCACATGTGAAGGGGAAGCATCCTTTTTTACATGTTGAAGTTTTTCCTTTCTTATGATGATACTTCCTATTCTAACCGAAGCAAAGCCGGAGGTAGGTAAATCCTCTTGTGTAGTTTCGGCGGTGTTGCCGGTTGGTGCATGAGGTGTAACCTGAGGTATTTGGAATCCTACTACTCTGGTAACAGTCTTAGGATCTATATATATGCGCTGTGGTTTACGAGTGCTCGCAACCACACATGGCTCGGAAGCCTCGGGAGGGGTTTTTTCGTGAGCTGCGCTTTTCTCATGAATAGTATTTTCCGTTAAGTTTTCTACTTTTATTGAGGTAGCTTTTTCTTGTTGTGACTCACTACATTCCAAACATTTTTTTAGGGCTTCTTTTTCCTTTATAATATAATACTGACTATCAGCACCGGGATAAGTTATTGCTATTTTTGAACTTTTGCGCATATGACCATCTAACTGCATAGTATCTGAAGATGCTTTTTCCTCCCTGCCGTCTGAGCCTGGTTTAGGCGTGTTCTTATCTAAATTATGCTCAAGTGTGCCATAAGCCTCGGCAGGATCGCCAAAAAGACTGGTTGGCTTAAAACTACTTGGATTAAAATGATTAATTCCCTTATGTTGTTTTTTATTTAACATATTCTCTTATCCTCCGTTTTGGGCTTTATTTTTGACCCTTGAAAGTATATCTTGTCAATAGAATTTTAAAATGTAAATTATTTTTTAATAAGCAAATTGTCTTTTAAATTTTTTCTAAGGTAGTGTAGTTGAGAGAGAAGCCATGTATGCAGAGCTAGGTAATGTTTTTTTATATATTGCATTAATATTATGCATTGTTATAGCTGTTTCACCTTTATATAGGTTACGTTTAGCGTATATCAGGATTGCTTGGTATCTGGTGTTCAGCCTTACTTTTCTAGCTTTTATAAGTTTAATACTTTGCTTTATTATCTCTGATTTTACCGTGCTTAATGTGGTTAATAATTCCCATACTGCAAAACCGCTGATTTATAAAATATCAGGTGCCTGGGGTAACCATGAAGGTTCAATGTTAATGTGGATATGCGCACTTTCCTTCTTTAGTGTAGTATTTGCTTATTTACAAACAACCGATTCATTGCTTATTCGGTATACATTAGTTATTCAGGCAGCTTTGCTTACCTTTTTTATAAGTTTTGTTATATTTACATCAAATCCGTTTCAAAGAATTTTCCCTGCTCCTCTAAACGGCTATGGGTTAAACCCGATATTGCAGGATATAGGTCTCGCTATGCATCCTCCAATGCTATATTTAGGATATGTCGGGTTCTCACTTATTTATAGTGGTGCAATTGCAGCACTCATTATCGGGGAGTTTAATAAGCAATTTGCGGTCATCTTCAAACCTTTAGTGCTTATGTCATGGGCATTTTTAACTTTAGGAATCGGGCTCGGCAGCTGGTGGGCTTATAGAGAGCTCGGGTGGGGAGGATTTTGGTTTTGGGATCCGGTAGAAAATTCTTCACTTATGCCCTGGCTAACGGCAACTGCTTTAATTCATTCTTTAATTGCTTTAGAGAAGTTTAATAAATTGAAGCATTGGAGTTTGTTACTTAGTATATTGACGTTCACTTTAAGTATGGTCGGTACTTTTTTAGTCAGATCAAATATTATTACTTCCGTGCACTCATTTGCACAAGACCCAAAGCGCGGTCTTTTTATTTTAATATTTTTGGCGACAGCAACCGGTATAGCTTTAATATTATATTCAATAAGGGCAAGCAAAATAGTTAATGTTGAAGAAACCGAAGATTACTTGTTTTCACGTAATACCTTTATTGTTTTTAATAATTTAATATTAACTACAGCTGCATTTATAGTGATTTTAGGTACGCTTTATCCTGCCCTGCTTGAAGTTGCGGGTGAAGGGAAAATTTCAATAGGTGCGCCGTATTTTAATAGCTTGATCGGTTCTTTAGGTGTTATATCATTATTATTTATTATTATCGGAACCCAATTAAATTGGGGTAATTCTAAGCTCCAAAAACTCTATAATGATAATAAGGTGCCGTTTATTTTAGGTGGGGTTTTTGCCGCCCTTATAAGCTACCAGTTTAAAATTAAATCTTTGTTTACGGTAATTGGAGTAACAGGGGGTATATGGTTAATAATTTCTGTTTTAAATTATACTTTAAAGAGAATTAAGCAATTAAACGGAAGCATAATAAGTATGGCATTAGGCCACATCGGGTTTGGGCTTTTAGTGCTGGCTATCACCCTTAATTCAGCTCTGGAAATGGAGGTTGAAAAGCCGCTTAAGGTAAAAGAATACTTAGACCTCGGGAGTTTTAGATTAACTCTGGAAAAGATTGATATACATAGGGGAAAAAACTACATAGCAAGAGTTGCTGAATTTAAAGCATTTAAACATAATAACTTTATAACGACTTTATTGCCGGAAACCAGATTTTTTCCGGTTGAACTCCAGCAAACTACGGAATCCGCAATTTATAATACCCTATTTTATGATCTATATATAGCAACCGGAGAACTAAATGAAGAAGGGATACTCATGGTAAGAGCATATTATAAACCCATGATCAGCTGGGTTTGGTTTTCCTGCTTATTAATCTTCTTAAGCGGTATGGTGAGCTTATTCAGCAAAATGCTGAAGAAGCCTAAAGCTTTAAGAAAGGCTAAATAGTTTATATTTAGCTTTCCTTTTTATCATCGAATGGTATTTTATTTATGAATTAAATATCATTTAGAGCTTATGTTACAAAGACGATTTTCAAAATTTGCATTATTAGTTCAAGATGCGGCGGAAAAAGGTATATTATTATTGCTTGCAACAATAATGGCATTAATTGTAGCGAACTCAAAATACTTCGGATGCTACCAGGATATACTGAATCAAACTTTTTCATTAGCATACGGAAAACATGTCTTCGAACTTTCGCTTCATGCATGGGTTAATGATTTTTTAATGGCAATTTTCTTTTTTCTGGTCGGAATGGAAATAAAAAGAGAAATGATTGAAGGTAACTTAGCTTCAAAAGAGCAGAGAATATTACCGGTAATCTGTGCAATGTTCGGTGTGTTAATACCGGTGCTTATATATATAAGTTTTAATTACAACGATCCTGTTAAAGTTAAAGGATGGGCGGTTCCTGCTGCAACAGATATTGCTTTTGCTTTAGGCATGCTAAGTTTGTTCGGTAAAAATGTTCCAGTATCTTTGAAAGTATTTTTAACAGCGCTTGCAATAATAGATGATTTAATGGCAGTTGTAATTATCGCGCTATTTTATTCGCATAATTTAGATCTTTCTTATCTTCTTTATATAGGATTTATTTGCTGTTTAATTGTTTTTCTGGGAAGAGCGGGGTTAGTTAGTATTCCGTTATATTTAGTACTCGGAATAGGTATGTGGTATTGTTTCTATAAATCAGGGATACATGCGACTATAGGAGGAGTCGTGCTAGGGTTTTTAATTCCGCTTTACAGAAATGGAAATAAGGAGGATTCACCTTTAAAAGATCTCGAACAAGGGTTACATAAACTCGTCGCGTATGTTATATTGCCTCTCTTCGCTTTTACAAATAGTGGTTTAAGCTTATCAGGCTTAAGCTTCGCTTCTATAAAGAATAGCGTACCGCTTGGGATAATATTAGGACTGTTTTTCGGAAAACAGATAGGAGTGTTTTTATCGGGGCTTATACTAATTAAGCTTAAAATCTGTAGAATGCCCGATAGAGCCGGTTATCTACAATTTTACGGAGTAGCGGTTTTATGCGGCATAGGTTTTACGATGAGTTTGTTTGTCGGGATATTGGCTTTTGAGCATCATCCGGATAATTTATCGCTGGTACAGATGGGAGTCCTTGTCGGGTCATTGCTTTGCTCTATCTATAGCGCGATAATACTGCAAATATCAAATCTAAAAAAATAAGTAATTATATGTTTAAAAAGTACGAAATAAAAATTGCTTTACGTTATTTAAAAAGTAAACGTAAGGAAGGCTTTATCTCTGTAATAAGTGCATTCAGTTTTATAGGAATTGCGCTTGGGGTTGCTACTCTTATAATCGTAATGGCGGTAATGAATGGTTACGAAGTCGAACTTATAAAACGGATACTCGGCATTAATGGCCATATCTCGGTTTCTTCGCCCTATGGAAAGATAGAAAAGTATCAAGAGCTTATAAGTGGCATAGAAAAGATACCCGGAGTTAAGTTTGCCGCACCTCAAGTAATCGGCCAAGCTATGGCAACCAACAAAGAAAATGCCTCCGGAGTTTTGGTAAGAGGGATGGATGGTGCTGACCTTAAAAGAAAACCTATTATGGATTCAGCGATAAAGGTGGGGAGCTTAAGCGATTATATAGAAGGAAAAGGGATTATTATAGGAACAACTTTAGCTCAAAACCTGAGGGTAGGAGTAGGAAGCGAAGTTAAGCTTATTGCGCCGAGTAGTGATGCAATAGTAATCGGAACCATACCCAGGATGAAAACATTTAAGATAGTGGGTATATTTGATGTCGGTATGTATGAATACAACTCTTCAACGATCTTTATGCCCCTAAATTTTGCGAAAAAGTTCTTTCAGTATTATGATTCAGTTAGCGATATAGAAATAATTGTTGATAAGCTACCCCAAGTAGAAAGAATAAAAAGCGAAATTGCTGCAATTCAAAGTGAATCATTAAACATTATTGACTGGTCAATTACCCACCAAAACTGGATTAATGCTTTAAAAGTTGAGCGTAATGTTATGTTCTTGATTTTAACATTAATTATCATAGTTGCTGCATTTAATATAATATCAAGTTTAATTATGCTGGTTAAGGAGAAAACCAGAGGTATAGCAATACTTAGAACTGTAGGAATGTCAAAAGGCTCGATTATAAAGATTTTTATCTTAAGCGGTTCAGTCATCGGTTTCGTAGGTACTTTTTTAGGAGGGGTTATAGGGGTGGCGTTTAGCTTGAATATAGAGAGAATCAGAATATTTCTGGAATCTATGACAGGCTTGACTTTATTTGATCCTGTAATATATTACCTTACCCAGTTACCTGTGGATTTAGAAGCGCGCAATGTTATTTCAGTGCTCTTAATATCCTTAGGGTTATCTTTTTTAGCAACCATTTATCCGGCATGGAAGGCATCTAAACTAATGCCTGCAGAAGCATTGAGGTATGAATAAAATATGGCAAAATCCGAATTTATAAAAATTATCCAAGAAAGAGGATATTTTAACCAATGTACTGACCTCGAAGGGTTGGATGAGTTAATGAGCCAAAGCGGTATAACCGCTTATATAGGTTTTGATTGCACTGCCCGCTCGCTTCATATAGGCAGCCTTGTTCAAATTATGCTATTTAGAATTTTACAACAATGCGGGCACAGACCTGTTGTGCTAATGGGCGGAGGAACGACCAAAATCGGTGATCCGTCAGGCAAAGATGAAGCCAGGAAAATGCTTACACAAGAAGATATTGAAGAAAACAAGCACTCTATAGCACAAGTATTCAGTAGATTTATCAATTTCGGTGACGGGAGTAATGATGCCGTTATGGTCGATAACGCAGAGTGGCTGGAAAGTATTAATTATATTGAATTTTTAAGAGATTACGGGAGGAATTTCTCAGTAAACAGAATGCTGACATTTGATAGTGTAAAATTAAGACTGGAGCGTGAGCAGCCGTTAAGCTTTTTAGAATTTAACTATATGATTTTACAGGCTTATGATTTCGTGGAACTCAATAAGCGTTACGGATGTAGGCTTCAACTCGGCGGCTCCGATCAATGGGGAAATATTATAAACGGGGTTGATTTAGGCAGAAGGATGAAATGTCCTGAACTGTTCGGCGTTACCAGTAATCTTATTACAACAAGTTCAGGCGCTAAGATGGGTAAAACCGCTAAGGGGGCGATGTGGCTTAATCCTGATATGCTTTCTCCTTATGATTATTGGCAGTTTTGGCGAAACACCGAAGATGCCGATGTGGAAAAATTTTTAAAAATGTTTACCGAGCTTCCGCTCTCTGAGATCAAAAAACTTGCCGCGCTTCAGGATAAAGAAATTAATGAAGCTAAAATTATCTTGGCTAATGAAGCGACTAAACTTTGTCATGGCGAAGCAGCTGCACTAAGTGCTTATGAAACTGCAAAGAAAACTTTTGAGCAGGGTGCGGTCGGAGAAAACCTGCCGGTTTGTTATGTAGATTTGGCTGAGTTTAACGGCGGTATTCAAGCATTTAGGTTATTTAACCTTTCGGGGTTAGCGGCAACGGGTGCGGAAGCTAAGCGGTTAATTCAAGGAAGCGGAGCGCGCATCAACAATGAATTGATAAGTGATGAGCACCGGTTAATAACCGATAAGTTTCTGGTAAATGGAGAAATGAAGCTCTCTGCAGGTAAAAAGAAGCATGCAATTATAAAGGTTAAGCAATAAAAATATAGCTTAAGGCTAAATTAAATAAGCTGCATGTAATTTAGGTTATTTGCTATTAAATCAGCCAAGCTTAAAAATTAGCTTGATATTTAGCGACAAAGAATTTAAATTCCTTAGAGCACAAAGGAGAGATGGCCGAGAGGCTTAAGGCGGCGGTTTGCTAAACCGTTGTACGGTTGTAAAGCCGTACCGGGGGTTCGAATCCCCCTCTCTCCGCCACTTTTTTTATTAAATCGGCTAACTGTTTTTTTCTTATCTTTAAAGTCTACACTATAACAAATATAAAATATCTCTCCTACCCCCCTGCAATATATATAAAATACTTATATTGAGTAAGTAAAGTTTGAAGCTTACTAAAATATTTTATTGCCATATTACTTCCCTAACTTTAACTATATATCTCTTAAGAATTCATTAGTCAGAAGAGGCAAACCTTAAAAAAGATAAATTTATAAATTAACTTTGATAAGCATTCGGGTGTGGTGTGTTTTTTATGAATATATAGCAAATTAAGTTGGATACCCTACATGTAGGGTATATAGTTAAACTGTAAAAAATTAAACTAAGTTTGCGTATAAATGACGGCAAGGCGCGTGCTTCTTACTATTCTTATTATCTGATTTTTCAGTTGTAGGCTATATAGTTATATTAAACTCTATCAATTCTATATTTTGCAGCTGAAGGGCATAGTGTAAAATTTCTGAGTTTTTGAGATTTGTCTCTTTTTGTAATAAAAGTATTTGGTAATCAATAGGTAAGGAAAAAATAAAGTTTTGCATACAAGGTATTCACATTAAAAAATGGCAACATTATAGTACAGGAACCCAGGATATGCATTAAAAAGTAGTTTTTTCGTTATTAAAAATTTGATCTAATGCTATACTTGTTAATATTGCTGTTTTCTAACTGATTTGGTGAAGAATAAGAGTAAACACATAAATATAAAGCTAATTAAAATATAATAGAATAATTTAATTAAGCCGGCTGAAAATATTATTGCATTATTAAACCAATTTGTTTAATTAATATTTCAGCAATAATAAGTTATTTCTAAGGTTTTTAATAATATTAAATGAATAATAATATAAAAATATATCCTATCATACTTTGTGGCGGTGTGGGTTCCAGGTTATGGCCTCTTTCAAGGAAATCATACCCTAAACAGTTTTTAAACTTATTTAATGACCGAAGCTTGTTACAAGAAGCTGCGCTGAGAGTTAATAATTCAGATGTTTTCACTTCATGTGTTTTTCTAGGCAATATTGATTATAAATTTTTAATTAAAAACCAAATAGATCGGATTAACATAAAAGATTACAAACTAATCTTAGAACCGTATAGTAAAAATACCGCCCCGGCTGCTGGAATAGCTGCTTTGAAATTAGTGGAATCCGATTCTGAAGCTGTAATGCTTATTATGCCGTCCGATCACTATATCGGCAATAACTCGGCTTATCTGCAAGCTATCAAAAAAGCATATTGCCATGCTTTAAACGGAAAAATTATTACGTTCGGTATTGTTCCGAACAGCCCGCATACAGGTTATGGTTATATGCGCGAAGGGAACCCGATTGCAGAAGATGATAATATATTTTTCGTTAAAGAATTTGTAGAGAAACCGGACGAAGAAAAAGCTAGAGAATATATTGCCTCAAATAAATACAGCTGGAATAGCGGTATGTTTATGGTAAAAGCTAAAACTTATTTGAAGGAATTAAGTAAATACAGGCTTGATATCTATAATGCATGTATTAATACACTGAGGCATTCTAAAGTAACGGATAATGAAGTAATTTTAGACGCAGAAAAATTTCTTCATTGCCCTGCTGAATCCATTGATTATGCCGTTATGGAAAGCACTAACTTGGGTTGCGTGGTAAAAGCGGATATGGATTGGGATGATATAGGATCGTGGGATAATGTATGGGATATCAACTCCAAGGATGAAAGCGGGAATGTTTGTAAAGGAGAAGTGATTATAAAAGAATGCCGGGATTCTTATTTCTTTACGCAAGATAAGAAGTTAATAACCGCTATAGGGCTAAAAGATATAATTATTATACAAACGGGTAATGCAACTTTGGTTTTACCGAAATCCCGCGCACAAGACGTAAAAAAGCTGGTAAGTCAAATAGAGGCGGGTAATCGGGAAATAGCCACACATGATACTAAGGTTGCCAAGCCTTGGGGTAGTTATGAAGTATATGCTGATAAACCTGATTTTAAAATAAAGAAGATAATTATATCTCCGGGCAATAAAATATCATTACAAAGCCACAGCTATAGAGCTGAACACTGGATAGTGATAAAAGGCATGGCTACTGTTACCAGAGGTAAGGAAAAATTCGACTTACAAGAAAATGAATCTACTTTTATACGCCCTAAAGAAGTACATAGGTTGGAAAATAAACAAAATACGGATCTACATATCATTGAAGTACAAACAGGCAGCTATTTTGGGGAGGATGATATTATAAGGTATGATAAATTGCACCATTTAAAAGTCTAATAGGCTATGTTTAACCTATTTAAGTAAGGTTCCTCTTTTATTTAATAATATAGATTTTATCTTATAAGATAATTCTTTAGATAAAATAATAGCTGATGACTCCACAAGATGATTACCATCATATGTTTCATAATTATTAATATCAAAACATAACCAATATGCACCTGCCTTTTCAAATTCTTTTCTTATTTTACTCTCATCGTAGCGACTCATTTGGTTTTCTATATTATATACAGCTTGGCTTGTAGGAGGCCTAAATCCTATTATAATTATCCCTTGTTGCGTCCATTGTCTTATTTGCTTAGAAAGAGCTAATATATTTTGCTCAGCTACTTGATTATTGATAAAAACTGATTGATAAGCAGGGATTGCTGCCTTATTATCTCTTTTTCTATAATCCGATCCTATCCATCCGGTTTCTATATCATAATGCTGTATATAATTTGATAATTTATGCTTGTTAGTAAATTTATTTTTTATCCGGCTAAGGTTAAGCGGACGAATATATGAATACCAAAAAGATTTATTCAATATGTTTTCTTTATCTTTATTTGAAATCATCTCATATTGCTTGATATGTTCATTCTTTTGGGCTTTAGGAGTAAGAGAATGTGGTGTAACTCCTAAAATTATAATTTTAGAGTGAGAAGAGTCTTTATTAAGCAAGAATACAAGCTTATTAAAAATGTAAGAATTAAGTCCTCCTCCTGAAAAACCATAATTAAAAATTCTATATGATGGTAATATGGGCTGCATAATTCTAGGTGAAATACCGCGGTATATTCTTGAATCTCCCGCTATAATAATATCATACTTCTTTTTACCTTGATAAATTTTGCTTAGCCAAAACCTATCTTCTAATTCTTTATTTTGTAAATCCCCATTTAAGAAATATATATTTATTAATGCAATGTTGCTTACTACAATTACAGTAAGCAACATAGTTAAAAAAATTCTCTCTTTTATTAATACTTTAAAATTGAAAATAGATAAACTCATTTCCTGCTCCTCTAAAGTAAATAATAATTGCTAATATTATACTAAGGAAGATGGGCTCGCCAATTTTTTTAAGTATCGGTTGGTTAAATAATTTGCTATCCCACTTTAAAATAATATATGCCTCCATGAAGCAAAAAATAACTATATAAAACAACCCACTTTTATATGAGCTAATAACTTTATTATAGTTTAAAGTAAAAAGACAAGAAGTTATATGAAGTGCTTCTCCGATAGTCTGAGCTCTAAAGAAAACCCATCCGATAAGAATTTGAGAAAATGTTATTATTCTAAGTATAAGGTTAGGCCATGGTAAAAAAATGTGTACCTTATTTGGTATATTGAATACACGTTCTAATGAGAGAAAAAAGGCATGTAGCATACCCCAAGCTATAAAATTCCAGGAAGCTCCATGCCACATACCAGATAAAATCATAGTAAGAAATATATTTCTATAAATTATTGATTCTTTAACTTTTGACCCTCCTAAAGGAATATATACGTAATCCTGGAACCATGTAGAAAGCGAAATATGCCAACGTTTCCAAAAATCCCTTAAACTAGTAGCTAAATAAGGATGGTTAAAGTTTGCTTTAAATCTATATCCTATCAATTTAATTAACCCAGATGCAATATCGCTGTATCCACTGAAATCGCAATATATTTGTATAGCAAATAAAATAATTATTACCCACCAGTATATAAAAGATGTTTCCAAGTAAGGATTGGAAAAACCTTGATTAACAATAGGAGCAATATTATCAGCTATAAAAACCTTTTTAAAATAACCTAATATAACCAATTTTAAAGCGGTATAGCGTATGAATTCAGAGGTTTTAGGTGGAGCAAGTAGAGCAGGCAAGAGGTCAGTAGCTCGCACAATTGGACCAGCAACTAATTGCGGAAAGAGAGAAAGATAGGTAAAAAAATGTATTATATTTTTTGTAGGAAGCAACTTTCTTTTATAAATATCAATCGAGTAACTTATTGATTGAAATGTGTAAAAGCTGATACCTACTGGAAGTATTAGCATAAATGGGGGAATATTGCTTTTTAATTGTAAGTTTATACCTATGAGATGTGCTAAATATTCTATATTTTCTGCAATAAAAACAGAATATTTAAAAATACTTAAGGAAATTAAATTACCAGCTAGAGAAAGATACAGATAAAATTTTTTCCTTTTAAGTGTCGAGCTATTATATATCATTAATCCAGCAATATAATCAATAAGCCCACTGGTTATTATTAAAAATAAAAATCTCCAATCCCACCAACCATAAAATACAAATGAGTTAATACATATATATAGTAATCGTAGTCTTTTATATTTTTTTATAAAAGACCATCCTAAAAAGAATAAGGTAATAAAAATAAGAAAAATATACGAGTTAAAAAGCATAAACAATCATGTATAACTTAAGCATAAGTTAACTTTTCTTTATACATAACAGGAACATCACGATATTTTCCTCTGGTATCAACAAGTAATTGAGAGTTTTCTAATATGTAATTGTAATCAATACCATCATGGTCGGTATGTAAAATTACAATATCATAATCCTTAATATTTTCTAAAGATTTTATACTTGCTTTATGATCAATATTAAACATAGCTTTAGACCAATAAGGCTTTAGTTCAAGTATAAGTGGATCATAGTAATCAACTATTGCTCCTCTTTCTGCTAGCATTTGAGCAATGTGTATACTTGGAGATTCGCGCATATCTTCGACATTTTTCTTGTATGCTATACCTACTATTAACACTTTACTTCTATTAAGAGATTTGGTTACGTTATTCAGTGCTGAAATTGTTTTATTCACTACAAATCTCTGGACTTTGTAGTTTATTTCTCCGGCTAATTCAATAAAGCGGGTATGGATTCCAAACTCTTTTGCTTTATATGTTAAATAAAATGGGTCTACAGGTATACAATGCCCCCCTATTCCTGGCGAAGGATAAAAAGGAGTGAACCCAAATGGTTTTGTAGATGCTGCATCTATGACTTCGTGTATATCTATACCCATTTGGTCAGCAATCATCTTCATCTCATTCACCATACTGATATTTACAGCACGATAAATATTCTCAAGAAGTTTCACCATTTCAGCTACTTTTGTAGAAGAAGCCGTAACAACTTTCTCCACAATCAATTTATATAATTGAATGCCGGCTTTTAAACAATGCTCCGTATATCCACTTACAACTTTTGGGATCGTCTCTACGCTATGGCCGCCTTCTCCCGGGTTCTCTCTTTCAGGGGAGTATACAAGAAAATAATCTTTTCCTGCACTTAAACCAGTCGCCTCAAGAATAGGTAAAACTATCTCCTCAGTAGTGCCGGGATAAGTTGTGCTTTCCAAAGAGATAATCTGTCCTTTTTTAATAAATTTAGCAATAGTTTTAGTACTGTTCTCAACATAGCTCAAATCTGGCTGTGAATATTTATCAAGCGGTGTCGGTACGCATATTATCAATGCAGTACACTCTGCAATATTGGAAAAGTCTTGTGTAGGTAAAAATAACTTATTTGTTATAATTTCTTCTAAAGTTTCATTGCTAACAGCCCTAATAGGACTCTTTCCTAGCTTTAATTCTTCTATCCTGTTTTGGCTAACATCGAATCCTATAACTTTCATACCAAGCTTTGTATATGCTTTAACTATAGGAAGTCCAACATATCCTAAGCCGATTACTCCAATAGTTGCTGTTTTATTTTCTAATTTTTCAAGAGTAGACAATGTCATATTGTATTATTTAAATTTGATTAGGTTCCTACTTCTACCTAAAATTTAAAATTTTCTCAATTTAAAATTTTATAACTTATCAAAATTAAACCTAAATATATTCTCAAAGGGAAACACCATACTATAATATTGACATTCTCTAAATTTATAATTAATCTTGCCGATAAATTTACTTTTCATAAAAAGTAAAGCATTATAAATCTTATGTTTATTTTATGTCTCAAAATATAAATCTTTGTAAAGTTGTAGTTATCGGATGTGGGTACTGGGGAAAAAATTTAATTAGAAATTTTTATGAATTAAATGCTTTATACGGTGTAAGTGATAGTGATATGAATATTGCTAACTCTTTTGCAAAAGAATACCAAGTAAAGGCTCTTGCATTAGATGAGGCATTACAAAATTCAGAGATAAAAGGGGTAGTAATAGCCGCTCCTGCAATACTACATGCAAAATTAGCGGAGCAAGCACTAAATGCTGGTAAGCATGTTTTTATAGAAAAACCATTGGCTCTTAACTTAGATGAAGCAAATATGCTTTGTAATATTGCAAAGCATAAAAATTTAGTAATAATGGTCGGCCATTTATTACAATATCATAATGCTTTTATAGCGTTAACCAAACTAGTGCAAAATGGAGTGCTTGGAAAGTTACAGCACATTTATTCCAACCGACTTAGCTTTGGAAAAATTAGACATGAAGAAAATGTAGTATTAAGCTTTGCACCCCATGATATTTCTATGGTTTTAAAACTAGTTGGAGAGTTACCAGAAAGTATATATGCCAATGGTGCGGGGTATATCAATTCTGATATCGAAGATACCGCTACCATCTGCTTAACTTTCAAAAATCAAGTAAACGCCAAAATATCTGTTTCATGGCTTAACCCTACTAAAGAGCATAAGCTGGTAGTTATAGGGGATAAAGGGATGGCAGTTTTTGATGATACACTGTCATGGGAAAAAAAATTACAACTTTATCCTCACCGGATAAAAAGAGAGAACCAAATTACAGTTACTGAAAGGGCAGAACCCCTGTACATAAAAGTAGAAGAAAAACAACCTCTTAAAACGGAATGTGCGCACTTCTTAGAATGTATTAATGATAATAAAAGACCTATAACCGATGGTGAAGAAGGTCTTAGGGTTCTAGAAGTATTACAAGCTGCTCAACAGTCGCTTAAAGGTAATAAAATTATAAAGATAGAAAAGGATATAGCTGGCTACTATAAACACGAATCTGCAATTGTGGATGATGGATGCTTTATTGAAGAAGGAACAAAAATTTGGCATTTTAGCCATATTATTAAAGGATCAAAAATTGGTAAAAATTGTGTAATCGGCCAAAATGTAATGGTTGGGCCTGATGTTATTATTGGTAATAATTGTAAAATTCAAAATAATGTTAGTGTATATAAAGGTGTATATTTAGAAGATGGAGTGTTTTGTGGCCCTTCTTGCGTTTTTACTAACGTTTATAATCCACGGTCTGAGATTGAAAGAAAAGATGAATATAGGCCTACCTATGTTGAAAAAGGGGTAACCATTGGGGCTAATGCGACTATCATTTGCGGTACACGCCTGGGTGCTTATAGCTTTATTGGCGCAGGAGCAGTAATTATAAAGGATGTTAAACCTCATGCTTTAATGGTAGGTAACCCGGCGCGTCAAATAGGATGGATGAGTCATGCAGGAGAGAAGCTGGGAGATGACCTTATATGCCCCAGAACAGGAGACAAGTATAGACTAAATGACCGGAATACCCTACAAAAGATATAATGTTAATAATTATAGATAAAAGATGATAAATAACACTAAAAATATAGAATTTATTGACCTCAGAGCTCAACAAGAAATTATCCGTCACGATATTGAAGCTTCTATTTTAAAGGTCTTAGATCATGGTCATTATATTATGGGGCCGGAAGTTAGTGAGCTTGAGGATGAGCTTTCTAAGTTTTGTGGTGTTAAATATGCTATTTCTTGCTCAAATGGTACTGACGCAATAGTATTAGCATTAATGGCAAAAAGAGTAGGCTCCGGGGATGCGGTAATTGTGCCTTCTTTTACATATGTTGCAACAGCGGAAGCAGTTGTCAAAGTAGGTGCTATACCTATTTTTGTGGATGTTCTACCTGATACTTTTAATATGTCTTCTGAAAGCTTACAAGAAGGCATAGACCTTGCAAAACAATTAGGATTGAATCTAAAAGGAATAATCACAGTAGATCTTTTTGGACAACCAGCTGATTATAATACATTGCAGCAAATTGCTGATCATTATAAGTTGTGGATTATTGCTGATGCGGCACAAGGATTTGGTGCTTCATATAATGGGAAAATGGTGGGTAATATTACTGACATCACTACTACTAGTTTTTTTCCTGCTAAACCATTAGGTTGCTATGGAGATGGAGGAGCAGTCTTTACTAACTGTGACCAAACTGCTGCTCTTATTAAAAGTTTTAGAATCCATGGCAAAGGCAAAGATAAATATGATAATGTTGAGATTGGTATGAATGGAAGGCTTGATACTATACAAGCTGCTATTCTACTTGAAAAACTCAAAATATTTAATTCCGAGTTAAAAAAGCGACAACAGGTTGCTGATATTTATACCCAAGGACTGAAGCAGGTTTTAACAGTTCCTAAGTTGTTAGCCAATACTACTTCTGCATGGGCTCAATATACCTTGCAAATTGAGCCCAGTAAACGTGATTCTATAGTTCAGTATATGCAAAATAAACAGGTGCCAATTCAGGTATACTATGTAAAACCAATACATCAGCAACTTGCATATCTTAATTTTCCAAAAGTAAAAAACTTAAGTATATCTGAGCATTTATCACAATCTGTATTTAGCCTTCCTATGCATCCTTATCTAAGAGAGGAGCAGCAACAGTACATTATTGAGAATTTGAAGGAAACATTATTTATAATATGAGCGCTGGTAAATTAAATTTAAAGCAATTAATGCATAGCTGGCTTTTAATACGAGAGCTAGCCAGAGCGGAGAATCTATCACAAAAAAGAAGTATATTTTCTAAGTTAGGATGGTCTTTTATTGAGCCTATTATGACTCTAGTTATTTATTTTTTTTTCATAGCTATGATTCGTAATCAGGTGATCAATAATCCGATTCATACTATAATAGTATTGTTTTGCGGTCTTACAATCTATTCTTGGACTAATAGGTTGATAATTAGTTCTTGTTCATCAATTATAAATTACGATAATATATTACTTACTATTCCTGTTCATCCATTGAATTTTATTCTTGTGGATCTTTATAAAACTTTTATATACAATTTTATTCCTTGTTTTCTTACTTTATCAATTTTTGTGATAGCTATAGGAGAGGGTATTAGTTATAAATGGATTGCAATCATTCCACTAATTATTTGCATGTTAATCTTACAGTTAGCTGTTGCTATTTTTTGCTCGGTTATAGGTATTTATTTAAAAGATCTTAGTAATTTTTTAAGCCAAATACTTAGGCTTTTATTATTTGTTTCACCTATATTCTTTGAACTTTCCAATGTTTCAAATCCAACTATTAAACTTTTTTTATTTATTAATCCGTTAGCTATTTATATCGAATACTTTCGCAATATTATAGCTTATAACGATATAAAGTATGGTACTGAATTATTTATAGTATTTATTTTATCTTCAATATTACTTTTTATAGCAATAACTTTTTTAAATAAAGTACGCTATAAAATTATTAAACAATTTTAATAAAGAACGGTTATATGGAATGTTTAACGCTGAAAAATGTATCTTTTAGTTATCCTAAAAAGGATTCTATTTCAGCTTTATTTAAAGTGCGTAATCCTACTTCCGAAAAGCTGATACTAAATAATATATCACTTAGCTTAAAAGAAGGGGAGATACTTGGTATTGTTGGCAATAACGGTATGGGTAAATCAACTTTGCTGCGTCTCATATCAGGGGTATATAAACCTGATTCTGGAGAAATTAAAGCAAATTATACTATTAGTAGTATTCTTGCTTTAGGTACCGGATTTAATTTAGACCTAACAGCTGAGCATAATATCAGAATTAATTCATTGCTAACAAACATCCCTTATGAAATGATACATGAAATTGTAGAAAAAGTTATTGAGTTTGCTGAACTTCAAGATTATAGAGAGATGCCAATGAGGCATTACTCTAGTGGAATGCAATCTAGGCTATCTTTTTCTTTAGTCATTTTAACAAACCCTCAAATATTAATAATTGATGAAATATTAAGCGTAGGAGATTTGAAATTCGCAAAAAAAGCAACTGCTGCTATGATGGAATTACGTAAAAAAGCTAAATGCCAGCTTATAGTTTCACATGATTTAGAATTCTTAGCACAAAACTGTACAGTTTGTGCTTGGCTTAATAAAGGACAGATAGAAATGGTTGGAAGCACAAAAGAAGTAATTTTAGAGTATAAAAAAACAATATTGAGTAATTAAGGGTATCAAAAGCATGAAAACCATTTTAAATAATTTAAACTTTTTTCAAAAGAGAAAAAGAAATATTATATTATCACCTCTCAAAAAAACAAATTTTGAAAATCTAATTGAATATTTGGATACTAGCTTAATACGAAATATATTGGATATAGGTGCAGGAGGTTTTGTAGGGGAAACAACCACTAAGCATTTAACAAATTATTTTAAACAATCAAAAATTATTGCACTCGAAAAAAGAATAGAGGCGTGTGAACAATTGGAAAAGAAATTTGCTGGAAAAATTGAGGTTATCTGTGGAGATATAGCAAATTTTAATAAAGGCGCTCCTTATGATTTAATAGTAATTGACTTAGATGCTTCATTAATTACTTGGATTTATGAAGAACTTCTTGAAAACCAGCTTTATAAATTACTGAAGCCAAATGGTTATATTATCGCAATTGGCATAGCTAATATTAAAAATGCTAAAAAATTTTTTTCAGAAGAGGCCGCCCGAACATTACAGGAACAATGGTGCCCTTTTATGAAAAAATACATTAAAGCTAGTGGTATGACACTAGAAAACATGAAAATAAAATTTCATGAGTCAGATAAATATTATGTTTTAAATGTTCTAGATAAATGGGATAAAAAAGAGAATGTTGTAAATTGGGTGTTTTTTCAAAAGAAAGGATAATATGACACACATAAAAGATGAGATAAAAATTTTATCAGTTGATTTAGACGGAGATATTGCATATTGCAAAAAAAATTGTTCAGGGTTGATAAAAAAGTGGGAAAATTGGGGACGTACTAAGTTTAAAGGGGTGCTTTCGAATAAGGAATTACAAACGCTGCTCAAGCACTATAATTTGCAAACACCTCAATTTTTAGCTTTTTCTCCTAAGCTTCTTTTAGCCATGATAGAGATGCCCCTTAAAGTTGAGGAATACCTACAAAAGATTGGATGCAAATCTCGTAATATGATACGTAAATCAGAAAAGAATGGTTTCTATTTTGAAGAATTTGACCATGATGAGTTTATTCCTGATATGTATGAAATTAATACCTCTAAATCTCATCGGGGCGGGAAACCAATGTCACAGGGATATCAGGAGAGACCAAATTTAATATATTTAAATCATGAGTGTTATTGTAATGATCATAAAATTAAATTTTTAGGAGTTTTTAGGGATGGCAAGCTATATGCTTATTGCCAACTTGAAATTGTGCATGAACTTGCTGTTATTAATCGTATTTTAGGACATGGGGATTTCCTGACTTATGGTATTATGAACCATTTAATTAAAGGTATGGTAGAATATTTAACAGGCACTAAAGTCAAAGCTATGAATTATTTAACTTTAGCAAGTAACTCAAATCTAGCTGACTTCAAAAAACGGACAGGATTCGAAGAATACCGCACGATCTTTATTACTAATCACAACTCAATAAAGCAATCTAGCCCTTTCGAGCTGTTTAGTAATTTAGGATTGAGGCTATATTCGAGAATTAAAAAAGTTATACAATCTAGTAGAAATACATCTTCTAATTTAAACATAAAAAAAAACCTTTTTCTTTTAGAAAATTTAAATGTTGTACTTAACGAACTAAATCAGCATGTGAATTTTGGTTTATTTGATAAAATATTGGAAAGCCCCGTAGAGGGTAAACCTTACCATTTTATAAAACATGATATCCACGGGAGAACGGATATTCTTTTAGACCTAGCTATAATGGAAGCAAAATTGGGCATAAAGGCAACTTACTTTGTAATGCTTCCTTGTAAAATGAACCAACATTATATTAATGATGATAAATTCTATTACATTTTACAAGAAATTCAAAATTTAGGTCATGAGGTAGCCTTACATTTAGATGTTTTACAATTGTTATTTGAATATAATGATTTATTGGAGCCTATAAAGAATTTTAAAGCTAAGCTAGAGAAATTTGATATTAAAATTAGAGGAGCAAATGCTCATGGTAATACTTTTTTGGTTAAAAAGTATGGGATCAATCCCATGGTATTTTTTAAAGAATTTAAAGGATTTGAAGTATCTGAAACGTTATCCCCTATTTTAAAAACACATTTGTATAAATATTCTTTAGAACAATTAGGTATTGAATTTTGGGCAGATGTTATTGTTTGGTATCAAGGTAAACATATTCTACCTGAAAAGTATTTAACCGATAACTTTGGTTATTTAGGCGTGCGTAAGGTAACCGAAGAAACATTACATACAGGTTGGGAGTTTGAGCTAACAGGCTCTAAAGATAAAAAGATAGACCAAGCATTTATTTCCCGCCTCATAGGTAGTATTAGTAGATATAAAACCTTGTATCTTTTACATCCACAGTTTTTTATAAAGTAAAAAAGTTAAGTATATGGGTTATAAAGAGAAAAATAAAAAAGTAGTTATGGTAGTAGCAAATGCAGTTACACATGACATCAGAGTGTTAAAGGAAGCGGTGGCACTCCACAAAAATGGATATGAAGTTACAATATTAGGTATAGATAAAAAAGGGAAAACTCTACATTATGAAGGAGTAAATATAATATTAGTTGAACTACAATCATTTAGCCAAGTCATAATTAAACCTTGGTTAAAAAATTTTTATCTTATTTTTCATTAAAGAGAGCAAGTTTAAATACAAAAACCAGTATTAATAGCTTTAATACATCTGAAGAAATGGTAAGAATTTTTAGTGATACTCAAAAAAGCTTTTCTACAACTAACAATCATACAAATGAGATATATAACCTTATTTTAAAGCTTTATAAAAACCCTTTCCTAGCTATTTATTATTTATGTAATAAAATTAAAAATTTTGCTGCATTATTATATAAAAGCCAAGCTATTGGTAGTTATAAAATAGACAAATTAATTCTAAACGAACTTAAATCAATCAAATTTGATATTATACACTGTCATGATCTAAATACTACTTATATTGGGGTAAGAATCAAAAAAAACAACCCCTCAATCAAATTTATATTTGATTCGCATGAAATCTATTTTGCTTTACATACGCTGAATTGGTTTAAAAAGATTAAAGCTAAAATGCTTTTTAAAAAAGTGTTAAAATATACAGATGGTTTTATTACAGTAAATGATTCAATTGCCCAGTATTTTCAACAATTATTTAATTTAAAAATTTCACCAGTAGTTATCAAAAATGCTGCTCAGCAAGATATACAAAAAGTTCCTTATGATAATAGATTGCATAAAGTTCTAAATCTTTCTTTTAAAACGAAAATTTTGCTTTACCATGGAGGATATTCTAAATATAGAGGGCTTCCTCAACTAGTTGCTGCAGGTGAATTACTTCCTAAAGGCTGGGTTTTAGTTATGATTGGTTGGGGAAAACTAGAAAATGACCTTAAGGATATAGCAATAAAAAATGGGACTATTAGTAAAAAAGTTTTCTTCTTACCAAAAGTTCCTCAATCAGAACTATTAGAGTGGACAAAAGGAGCAAGTATAGGAATTATACCTTACGAAAACATTGGATTAAATCACTATTTTTGCTCTCCAAATAAGATTTGGGAATTTTGCAATGCTGATGTACCTTTCCTTGCTCCTCCTTATCCGGAATTTAAAAAAATTATAAATAAATATAATGTCGGATGGTTTATTGATGAGGAAATAACCTCGATAAGTATTATAAATATGGTGAAGAAACTAGATGATCACCCAGAAACAATTAGAAAATATAAAGAAAGCTGCAATAAGTTTGTAAAAGAAGATCACTGGGGAGTATATGCTGAAAAACTATTAAGGTTATATGAAAAGATCATCTAAGAATATTACTACACATATTTCATATTTTCATGATTTTTTTGATATTCGCATTTTTCATAAAGAGCTAATGTCATTGAAAAAATTAGGCTATGAAGTACATCATATTACAAGAGGGCCTGATAATATCAAAGATACAAAAGGCGTGGTTTACCATCAAATTAAGGAAAGTAATACACAAAATCCTATTTTAAAATTATTAAATTTAATATATAAAGTATTAAAAATAACCTTTACCTATAAATCACCTATATATCATATACATGAGCCACAATTTCTAATTTTTGCTTGGATTTTAAAATTTAAAAAATCTAAAATTATTTATGATGTTCATGAAGATTTTTCCGCTCAGGCTCTTTCGTTATATAAGAATAATTGGGTAAAAGCATGGTTCTTTTATATTTTGTGGAGAGTAATTGAGAATTTATCAAAATTATATGTGGATCATTATATATGTGCCACAGAAACCATAGCGAAAAAATTTCCAAAAAAATATACTTCTATAATTTATAATTATGCTCTTTTAAAAGAATATGGAAGTGACTTCGAAAACATTTCTTTTCAACAATACCTCAGAAAAGAAAATATTTTATTGTTTTGCGGAGGTATTAGTAAATTTAGAGGTATTGATAAAATTTTATCGGCCTATCTGCAGGTCTCTGATAGATTACCTATAAAACTGGTTCTAGCCGGTTCGTTCATGAATAAAGGTACTTATAATTTCTGCACTACTCATCCGGTATGGGAGCAAGTAGAATACTTAGGAGTTTTACCAAGACATGAAACGCTGGAGCTGTTTAATAGGGCGAAAGTGGGGTTATTGCTATTTCAGCCCGGTGCAAATCATAATGATGCATTACCTAATAAATTGTTTGAATATATGGCAGCAGGGTTACCGATTATTGCTTCTAATTTTACTGCTTGGGAAGCAATAATAGAAAAAAAACAATGCGGTATAACGGTGAACCCGACAGATACTTATTCGATTGCCGAAGCGATAAACAAATTATTTACTTCTCCTGAGCTTGCATATAAGTTTGCACGGAATGGACGAAAGATTTTTGAGCAATACTATACTTGGGAATCACAGGAACCTCTGTTAGAGTCAATCTATGAGTTTGAAATTAATAAATAAATACACAAAAGGAATATATAATCTTTTTGTTAAATTAAGGAAAAATTTTGCAAATAATAAAGCAAAAAAATATATAAAAAGTATTATCGAGTATTATGACGCTCAAGGAGGTTTTGGTTACGATCAATACTCTCTTAACATTAAACGGTATCATCCGATGGCAGAAGGAAAGTACTTGCTTGCCTTGGGGAAACTTAGCAAAGCATCCTTGCATAGTATAATAGATACTGATGAATTAATTATAAATAGTTTAGCTAGACTTAATAAATATAATATTTCTCTTCAAAAAGAATATAAGTGTTGGGGTTTAGGATTTTCATATAAAGCTATTGAAGAAAAGGAACCAACAATAGTAACAACCGCTATTATTACTAATTCCTTAATAGAATTATATTTACAGGGAAAAATTTCCAAAGAAGATGACTTATTGCAAGGAGCATTAAAATGGTTAGATGATTTTGCATATGGGATAACTTGTAATGATAACAATGAAAAAATTTTTATACCTTACTATTCTTTTAGCGCAAACGAGATTGTATTAAATTCTATAAGTTTGTGGGCTTTAGTATTATACAAGAGCCAAATACATAATATACTTATCTCTAAGCATGATGTAAAATCCGTAGCTAGGTGGATTGCAAGTAAATACATCACTGGCATTGGCTGGATGGATTTTGAAGCTGGTAGTAAAAGAATAGATTTATTACACCAATGCTATATCCTAACTTCATTAAGAGAGATATTAGGTAATGAATTTGAGGAAGATAATTGCATAGACGCAATAAATATATTTAGTTCATTTGGAAAATTTATCGATAAATTTGACGCTTTCGATAAAAAGTCTGCTGTTTTAACTTTTATAAAATCAAAGCATGTTTACTTAAATAAAATTGGCTCTTATGACATTGTTAAGTATGCTGCGGAAGCTAGGGCATGGTCTTATGGAGAATTGCTTAGTTTCATATCAATAGAAATGAAGAGAAGTAAACAATACTCTAGATATTGGCAAGTATTAGCTAATCGTATTTTAGAGATTTTGCTTAAGTATATTCCAAAATGGATTTCAAATAATAGGCCTCGAGATTTAATGCATATTTTAAATGGCTTAGTATCTTATTATGTTAATATTGGAGATAAAAATGATGAGTGCTAGAAATTTACTTAAGAAGATATATAATACCGTACTGGGTAGAAGGAAAAAACTATACTTTATTAAAGATTGGGTAAGTTTATTGGGAGCTTTAAAGGAAAATGGTGTTGAGTATAAACTATTTGATAAACTTCCGGAAGCCATAAATTATAATAAAAATTACCATTTTATAAAACATGATATACATCATCTTTTAGAGCCTGCGTTACAAATAGCAAAAGCTGAACATAGTATCGGAGTACAAGCTACATTTTTTATGATGCATGAACATCCTTTGAACCAAAAAATATTTAACAAGCCGGAAACTTGGAAAGGTTTACAAACTATCCAGGACTTAGGGCATGAAATTGCCCTTCATATTGATGGATTCATTTTAATAGAAAAATATGGATGTATACAAAAAGGTTTAGAGAAAGAGTGGCAATTATTTAAAGATAACGGAATTAATATTAGGGGTGGGAACTGCCATGGCAATACTACCTATTACAATAAATTAAAGTTTGAACCGATGAGCTTTTATAAAGAGATATACCGCCCTCACAAATGCCAAGACAGTTTTTGGAATCAATTTAATTCTAAATATAGTTTAGCAGATTTAGGGTTTAAATTTTGGGCAGATAGTAGTTGTTGGGTTGAAGGTAATTTATATATTCCAAAAATATATATCAGCGATAATATGCTTGATATTAGGGCTGGAATATCTGATTCCCCAGGTTGGGAAGTAATAGGGCCAAGTATGCAGATTACAAAAGAACTGATTAATGAGTTAGTAAAAAGGTATACAAATACTCATGCTCTTTATTTAATTCATCCCCAATTTTTTATTTAATTAGAGTTATAAAATATGCAAAAAAAAATATTCAGTATAATCGGTGCTCGCCCTCAATTTATTAAAGCTGCTGCTGTAAGTAGGGTTTTAAGAACCAGATATAATGAAATATTAGTTCATACTGGGCAGCATTTTGATAAAAACATGTCTGAAATTTTTTTTAAAGAACTGGAAATTCCCGCTCCAGATTATAATTTAGGCATAAGTGGATCTACACATGGAAGAATGACCGCTCAAATGATGGAGAAAATAGAAGAGCTTCTATTAAAAATTCAGCCTGATTTAGTACTTTTATATGGTGATACCAATTCAACTTTAGCAGGAGCTTTAACAGCATCTAAACTACATATACCTATTGCTCACGTTGAAGCAGGGCCGCGTACTTATGATAAGCGGCAACCGGAAGAGGTAAACAGAGTAATTACTGATCATCTAAGCAGTATAAATTTTTGCCCTACACTTCAATCAGTAAAAAATTTAAAGACTGAAAATATTATTAATAATGTTTTTCATGTAGGTGATGTGATATATGATTCCTCTCTTTTTGCTTTTAATAAAGCTCAAACTTCTTCTCATATATTAAAAAAATTAGGATTATCAAATAAAGAATATATTTTAGCCACTATTCATCGCGCAGAACATACAAATGATCCTAAAGTATTAAGCGATATAGTAACATACCTAAGAAGCCAACCAAAAGTAGTAGTATGGCCTATACATCCTCGGACAAAACAAGCTGTTACTAAATGGAATATTTCACTTGAAGGTTTGGTGATTTGTGAACCTATAGGTTATATTGATTTTACTTGGCTTACTGCTAATGCTGCTTATATTATTACAGATTCAGGAGGCCTGCCAAAAGAAGCATACTTCCATAGAGTACCTTGTATTACCATAGGCGATTATACTCCATGGCCTGAGACCATAAAAGCAGGATGGAATAGACTTTGGACTCAGGACGATTGGAAAAACCCTAGACAAGATATAAGAGATTATGGTAGTGGAAAAGCTTCACACCTTATTTTACAACATATAATAAATTTTTTTAAGTGATTAAACATATAGTATATTATGCAGGTATAGATTTAAGTATTCCAAATGCTTGTGCTTTACATGTAGCTGGTATTGTCAAAGGATTTGCAGAATTAGGTTATAATGTTACTGCTATATTACCCAAACCCACTAATAATACTAATATCCCTTTTTTAAAAGAACAGCATAATATATCTCTTGTTTACCACAGCAATCCAATTAAAAGCCCGCGGTTTTTAAGTACTATTTTTGCTATCTTTACTACTATAAAGTTACTTTATAAGATCAAACCTCAGCTATTTTATCTACGAATGTCATTACTTAGCTTTATATTACTTCTTATCGCTAAAATTTTAAAAATTCCTACGGTAAGTGAGCATAATGGCTGGATGGAAAAAGAAATGGAAATGCTTGGAACCACAAAATTTGTTTCTTTAATAAGTAGGCTAATACAAATTTTAGACTGTAAACTAACTAAAAAAATTTTAACGGTTACCCAAGGCCTTAAAGAACAACTTAAGCTGTACGGAATACCTGATCATAAATTTATAGTAGTTGAAAACGGTACTGACACTGCGCAGTTCACACCGATAGCCCGTGAAAAAGCTCTTAAACAATTAGGATTAAATCCTAATTGTTTCTACTTAGGGTTTATAGGGGTATTTACTAAATGGCAAGGTTTAGATCTAACCCTAAGCGCTTTCTATGAAGTAGCTAAATATGATAGTAACATCCGTTTAATTTTAGCGGGGGACGGGGCTGAAAAAATAATATTACAGAATAGGGCGCAAAGTTTAGGACTTAAAGAAAAAGTGTATTTTTTAGGCGCTGTACCAATTCAAAATGCTAATAATGTTATCAATTGTTTTGATATTGCTCTTAGTAATGCAACTGTGGAGCTTAATCATAATATTGGTGTTTCAAAATTAAAAATCCGTGATTATGCAGCAGCAGGTAGAACAATATTAGCAAGTCATATCCCGGGAAATATTGAATTAGATAATGAAGGTATATTATTAACTCATATAGCAGATAGTATAGATGATCTTGTAGAAAAAATTCTTAGTTTAAAAAATCAACCGGAGCTTATGAAATCCTTGCAATGCAAAAGCAGGGAATACGCTATCAAGCATTTCTCTTGGAAGCAAAAATGTAGGGAAATTTTAGCAAATCATATTAGTTTGTAAATAATAAGTATTTTTATATTTCTTAATTCTATTAATCAATCTATTTATTGTATACTTTTCAGTTCCTAAATCAGCTATTCGTAATAATATAAACAATAACATATCATAAAAACTAAAGCTATGGTAGCAAAACCCTAAATAGACAAACTGGTTATATTTCTGATATAATGTTATTTATAATTAATTCTCCGATATAAAGGGTTGAAGTGAAAAAGATCATCGTCGTTTAAACTAGAAAATTATATTTCCAGCCACTCTTTTAATCAAAGGGAAGTGCAAATTTATTGCTTAATTTTCAAATATAGTTGTCGAGGTTTTTATGACAAAAGTTTTATTGCCGGCTATCTGGCTTATTGTATTAATTGTGGGTTTGCCACAACTTTCCGAAACAATTTATACCCCATCACTCCCTGATATTGCTCGTGCCTTGCAAACGTCGGAATCAATGGCAGAATACACTCTTACCATTTTTCTTTTTGGCTTTGCAATCGGTATACTCTTTTGGGGAAGGCTTTCTGATAAAGTAGGTCGGAAACCATGTGTGTTCGGAGGGATTTTTATTTTTATACTGGGTAGTATTGGGTGTTATTTATCTGGTTCTATTACCGGGCTTATGATTAGTCGCTTTATTCAGGCCTTTGGTGGTAGCATCGGAAGTGTTCTTGGGCAAGCGATTTGTCGTGATGCGTTTCATGGATCAGCTTTAGGTAAAGTATATTCATCAACGGGTAGTGCTTTAGCGTTTTTTCCAGCTATTGGCCCTATAGTAGGGGGCTTGATTGCAGAAAACTTCGGTTGGCCTATTATCTTTCTATCCCTTATCGCTTTCGCCCTTATTTTAAGTGTGCTTGTAGCGAAGTATTTGCCTGAAACACACCTTGGTGAAGACAGAAAGTCAATTTCAATTTCAAAGGTTGCTTTAAGCCTGGTTAAAGATAAAAAAATTATCGGTTTAGGAGTAATTGTAGCTGCTTGCAACGGTATTAGTTTTAGCTATTTTGCGGAGGGCTCCTTTTATCTCATAAAGTTGCTTGGATTGTCTCCAAGTGAGTACGGGTCAAGTTTTATATTAATAGCTGTAAGCACAATGCTTGGTGGCATGACCTCTAGAAGGTTACTTAAATATCATCCATCTAAAACAATTATGAAGTATGGGCTTTTTATCATATTTTTTATAAGTGCTTTATTCGGCGGTTTTGTTTTATGCTCTACCTATATTTCTTTGCTACCGAGAAGTTGGATGGTTGCTATTACTATTATCGCACAAATGGGTATTATGTTTGGCATATGTATGGCTACCAGTAATGCCTTGGCGATCGCTCTAATCGATTATAAATGGTGCATTGGGACAGCCTCAAGCTTATTCGGATTCTTCTATTATTGCTTAACTTCTCTGGTTACCTTAGGTATGGGTTATTTGCATAATGGTACCTTGCTTGCAATGCCTCTATACTTCCTTGCAATCAGTACCCTTATGTTAGCAGTTCAGAGAAGGTGGCTACACGAAAGATATTTTAAATCAGAAGCTTTTAGCTAAGCTTAGGAGCTTCTTTGCATTTAATCAGTTTATACTCAAGCGCCGCAGTGCTATCTAATCTTCCTTAAAATTCAATTTTATTGTATAGAGAATTTTATTTAACAAACTATAATAAAGCTTAAAAAACTTCACACCCGTTGCTAACATTGTTCCTTGCTGCTATATAAGAAATCATAAAATTAATTGATATAAATTAAATGTTTTTTAAGAAACTTTTTGCTTTTAAGAATAGTAATTCATTAATTGCTTCTGTTATTTATAGTATATTATTTCATCTGCCGATTGTATTTAATAGGATGTCTCTAAGCATTAGCTTCCATGATAAACATGAAGTGATTGGTATTGCATTTACAGAATTCAGTATAGCACTATTTTTCACTTACATATTATTTTCATTAATTAGCCTGTTACGTTATTTATATATGGTTCTGATACCATTATTCTTTTGCTTTGGTGGAGCTTCAAATTATTATATATATAACTTTGGTAAAGTTTTTGATATCGGCGTATTACAGGATATCATTTCCGTAGAGCTGGATTTAACTCTGGAGTATCTAAGTTTTAAATTAGTATTGTTTATCTTTATAAGCTTAGCCTTAAGCTTATTTATTATTTTTTCTAAAAAGTTTAGACTTAAAGCTCCCTATTATATGGCTTTAATAGCAACTATTATTACTTCATATTTAGTTGCTACTTATTTTGATTATAAGAAGCATAAATTATATATTAATCGAATAGTGCCTCAAAGCTATATGCCGTTTAATGTATTTTATAATACGGATCTTTATATGAGAAAATACGGTGTATTTAACAAGCAAAAAGCAGAGAAAGTTGACCTTACTAAAAATTTTACCTTTCGTTTTAATAACAATGCTAAGGAACAGAAAATTGTAGTTATGGTAATCGGCGAATCAATGCGTGGAGATTTATTTTATTTAAACGGTAAAACTAATTATCCTAATGCCCCGCAGCTTTCTAAAATAAGAAATTTAAAAAGTTTTAAAGATGCTACCTCCAGCGGCTCATCCACAAGAGTAGCGCTTCCTTATATGTTAACTCGTGCTAAGTCCGGTAATTGGGAACAGGCAATATCTGAAAAAAGTATTATATCCGTGTTTAAGTCATTAGGGTTTAAAACAGCCTGGATTGGTGCTCAAGGTGCTTTTGCTAGCTTCGATTATACTTATGGACCTATTATCATGGAGGCAGATAAAATTATTACTAGGCCTGATATTAGAAAAGACTCGGGAGAAGGAAATATATATGATGAATATTTATTACTGTATTTAGACAAATTTTTGCAAGCAAATGAATCTGATAATTTATTTATTGTTCTTCATATGTATGGAAGCCATTGGAATTTTGATGAAAGGTACCCGGAGAAATTTAAAAAATTTACTCCTACTTGTGAGTCATCATCCCCAGCGAGCTGTGCTCACGAGCAGCTTTTAAATTCTTACCATAATACAATTCTTTACTCGGATTGGGTATTAAGCAAAATTATTGAAAGATTTGAAAATAAAGATGCTTTTTTAATGTATGCTTCGGATCATGGATTTTCACTTTTTGAAAAACATTATTTCGGTAATGCTTATGAAGGAAAAGAGCATCTTAAAGAACAATATGATATAGCAATGTTTGCTTGGGGCTCAGATAAATATATTAAAAGAAACGGTAAGGCTTTTAAAACTATAAAGTCTCAAGATAAAGTATCCCACGATTATTTATTTCATTCTCTTCTTGGCTGTTCAAACGTTAAATCAAAGGTTATTGAGCAGAACTTAAATCTTTGTTATAAAAAAAATAATAGTGTAAGAAGCAAGTAGCTTATTTAAGCTATAAAAAAGTATTTTAATAAAAATACAAAACACCTTAACTCACCTGGTGCCGAAGAGAGGATTTGAACCTCCGACCTACTGATTACGAATCGGATTAATAATTATTTTAAGTCATTAAAAATGACAAGTTAAGTTATTGTATTTTATAGCTTAATTGATTGCGATATTTACAAATTTCTTCCTACTTTTTGTTTCGTGTACTAACTGTGTACTAAAGAAGGAGAGAATTATAGAGAAAAGCACAAGAATTTACCACCAATAGATTGCAAGCTTTAAAAATAAAAATACTACTTGAGAGGCATATTTATTCTTACTAGATATAAATATAAGTGGTGTCTAAATGCTTAGTTAACTTAACAAGGTATTAATAATATTTTAATAACAATTCCAAATTAATTTTAACTAATAAAGCATGTTAACTAAAATCCCTTCCATAATCAAGTTTTTTGTCTTATAATGAGTTTAAAGATCGCTTTCTTCCTTGTATGGTTAAAAGTAAATAGAGTTACTATAACTCATCTCTTATCTCTTTAGCTACCTTGTCTTAGAAAGTACCAAACCGAAATGAGAAGTGTATAAATATGCATGGCAGCAAAAGAGATATAAATGATATTCCTCCGAAAAGTAGAAGGTTGGATTCAATAGGGGCTCTAATAGAAGGAGCTAACCCGTGTGGTGCGGCTTATTTTGACGGAAGAACATTATTGCTTGCTACTAATAATAATATTGAATCAGAGCTGATAAGAGATATTAAGAGATTGCTTACTTATATAAGCGTAAGTTCGGAATTGCAGTATAGTGATAGAGAAAAGCCTGATTATTATGAGTGGAAAAATGAAGTTGTTCAAAACATAGATGATATAAAAGAGAAATACCGCCGTAGTTTTGAAAGTAAAGGTAGGTATTATAGGCAATTTTCTGATGCATTAGAAAAAGTAACAAACTCAATAATACTTGCTTATTCAAACCCTAGTGATGAAAGAGCGTTTACCACAGGTTTTGTAAGAGCATTAGTCGAACGTAGATATGCCTTTATTGAAGGAAAGCAGAATGTGCATGCAGAATTAAAAATCATTCAACATCTTATGGAAGAGAAAAGAATAGGAAGAAGAGAAGCTGCTGAAGAGTCGATTTATATAGGAGTATCAAAGCGATGTTGCTTAAAATGTGAAAAGATGATTGAAGCTATTAATGAAGCAGCCGAAGAGATGGGGTTTAGTGCAATAGAGGAACTTATAAGCATAAGGGGTATACATAGACAAATTTTTCCTGCTACTATCCCGGATTTTATTGATTATAATAATAACATATTAGAAGAAGGATTTAGAAGGAATATTAGACGAAAATTTCTGGCAAAAATGGAAGTAGATAGCCTAAGCAAAGCATTTGCAATGAAGGGAGAGAGAAGAGTTGACGGTAGAATACAAGTACATGAAAGATCGCCACACCTGCGTATAGGTTTAAAGAGGTAGAGGCGCCTGAGATACTAAGAGAAGTACCTGAGGTAGCAAAAACAGAAGAAAGTGTTAGCTCTTCAAGCTATATTAGGGCTATACCGGAAGAAAGTGAAAAAGAAAAAGAAAAAGAAAAAGAAAAAGAAAAAGAAAAAGAAAAAGAAAAAGATAAGCCTATAGGAAATAAGAAAAGAAAGGGTAGAAATGAAGAAAGTGAAGAATTTAATGATGAGAAAACAGATAGAATAGGTAGACCAGCCAACCATGCAAAGAATAAAGAAGGTCACGTTGCTCAAATTAGACGATCTAGAATGGATAAAGGGAAGCAAAAAGACGACGGTAGATCTATTGGATAATAAAAAGTAGTTTTGCAATATAATTTTTATTTTTATATACTGAACGTTAAATGTATAAATTATTGATTTATTTAAGATAGTGAATTATAATGTTTTGTAAAAGATAAAAAAGGTATAAAATGAAAGAAAGTCAAAAAAATGCTAGAGGCTTATGGTGAAGAAGGAATAGAATATATTAAATCTTTCTTAAAAAAGGGGGGAAATATAAATGAGAAAGATGATGATGGGAGTGAAATGGGACTCCTTTATTATGCAGTTACTCGTAAAGATGCTAAGATGGTTGAGTTCCTACTGAAACATGAAAAATTAGATGTCAATTCCCAAGATTACTTTGGTACTACTGCTTTACATGTAGCTGCCCGTAATGGGTATATGGAAATAGCAAAGTTGCTTCTAGCAAGGGGGGCTGATGTCAATTTAACTGATAAAGAAGGGGAGACTCCGTTACATAACTCTATTTTAACTATGCATTGTCTTGAACTAATCCCTTTACTTATGGGACGTGGTGCTAATATTCATGCAAGAAGAGCAGAAGAAGGTAGTACAGTTTTACATTTAGCTGCCAGAACAGGTGAAGTGAAGATTTATAAATGCTTGCTTGAATTTGGTGCTGATCCTGATATGCGTACTTTTGAATTAAAAGATATTGTAGATGGTGAGGAAGTAGTTACAAGGAGTTATTCTGCGAGAGAACTATACAGAAAACTATATCCCGAAAAAATACAAGAATTTGAAGCAGCTGAAAGGGAAGTTGAAATTGAAAGGGATAATAAGTTTCGAAGCATAATTACAGTTGGATCTAAGAAACGTGTAATTGGTTCTACAGAAACTCAAGGTATAGTTGAGGAAAATGGATATGAGCCTGAAGGAGAAGTAAATATAGAAAATTCTAGCAATATTATAGCTGAAAGAGGTTCAGCTGACTCATCACCTGATAAGCCCTCAGCAAATTCTCAGGGAAGCGTAGAAGGAAGATGGGTGAGTTCTATAGCTAAAAAACCTAGACTTAGTAAAGACTTTATAAATCCAGCTAATGATCAAGGAACCCAGCAATCAGTAGTTAGAGGGTCTTAAGGGGATTGCTACAAATGTCTTGCCGGTGGGGAGGGTAGGTGCTTAGGTTTAATAAATGCTAGGCTTAGATTCACCTTTTGTGACTAAAAGTATTATTAAAAAAATAAAGACTGTTTTTTAAATCAATAAGAACAGTCTTTTTTTATATATATGCTTTATTTATGTTTGATTACTTCTATAGCAATATAAATTTAATATATTTTAATATCACAGCAGCACCATAGCACACATACAAGTAATTTAACAAAATAACTATTGCAAATTTATTAAGCATTGTATTAAACCTGATATTTAAGATATTAGTTAATATTTAAAATAGTTTTAATGTTTTATTAATAAATAAGGATGTTACTCAGCATGTCTTATAATTTATACTGCTTACCTGAAGTTATTATTAGATTTGCCCGTAACCTTCCTAAGCAATCACTTCAAAATTACTTTAATTGTAGATTTCCTTTCCTCTCTAAAAACATAAATTGGGATTCTTCCCAAGCAGGCATCATGTATTCAGTCATAGAAGCAGCAAAGCAAATGGAGGAGAATGACCTTGCATTACTGCATGCCGATGCTGAACGCATACATGAGATGACGGATGAAGTAGGGCAAGCAGCTCTACTATCGGTAGTTAACGACAAGAAAACTTATCAGGTACTTGGTAACGGTTATGATAGAGCTCTATGGTTACTGCTTAATGAATATACATCATTCTGCTGTGCTGAAGATATCCGTTACACTGATCATCATAGGTTAGGTAGATTGTGGGATGGGTTTTTAGGCTCAAAAAACCTGGAAGTTAAAACTGAGACAGAGCAAATAGAAGCTTTTAAACAAGGGGTTATTAGCTATTTTAATATAGGAGGCAATATCAAGATAGAGCTATTCAGGTATACCCGTAACAATGCTAATAATAACTCCGAAGTTGTTCAGGTAATGTTATACCGTGAAGGATTACCTGATAACTACCTTGCTTTTGATGGAGAAGAGGTGGTACCGAGATTAATGCGTCCCGTGTATGAGATGGTATTGATTTATGAACCTACTACCGGCTGGATTGAAGTGATTGCTAAAGGGCGTGAATATAGAGAGGAGCTGGCTAAGTTATTTTCAATCTCTTTATTGCAAAGCCTAATCGGTTGTGAACGTATTCCACTCAAGCGATATAATATAAACAAACTAAGAAGTTTTTATGACTTTCCGACTGATCCTGAAGATGGAATAGAGTCGGTTAAAGTAACTATGCTGGAGCTTAAAACATACGATAACAGCAGCAAATTAACATTTGAGGTTAGCTCTAAATCGGATAGTAATATATATGAAACTTTAAACAAATGGTTTGATATAAATGATCCCCTTAGCCAAGGGGTTTTATTAAATAAGGTGAAATTATTAGTTCACTTCTTCCCTGATAAGGTAAACCCGAGAGGAATAACATTACCAATCAAGATTACCTGGCCTAACGGATGTGATTTAAAGAGTAAAACTGAGAAAGAACGGTTAATAGGAGATAAGTACTTTTTGCGTTGGGGTTTACTTGAGGAGGTCGATGGTAACAAGCATTAGCACTAAAGCAATTTGCTTATTGAATCAAATAATGTCTTCTCCAATCCCTGCAATTACCGCACAAAATTTTATTGAACATTTTTACTTAGAAGGCAAAGAACTATTAGAGCTTGGGGCTTTAGTACCTGCAGTACATTGTAAATATGTAGAAAATATATGTGATCATGAAGGGAGGTTAGTTGAAATCATAAGGCATGATAGAGAATTCAAATATTTCTCCTATACTTCGGGATGGGTTTCTGTTTCACTAGAAGAAATAACTTTATATCAGGTGAATACAAGATGGGTAGTAGAATTGGTAAAAGATAGCATTGGTATTACCTGTGCTACTTCAAAACAACTGGATGAGCATATATGGATACTGGGTGAGGCATGGCTAAAGCATATAAAAGTGCCGGTTATCCTGGCAAACAGCTTAAGACAAAAAGCCGTTTATGAAACATTATTAAATTATCTGCTGGAAAGACATAGTAAAAGACCTGCATTAGTACTTACGCTTGATCTTAACTTACCGTCTTATATCACTTTACCTACAAAAAGCAGGCTTGTTACAATTCAGGATGCAATGGTTTTCAGCCATGAGAAGTTTAGCTTAGATATCTCATTTTTAGCGGAAAAGATGGGAAATAATATTGCACAACATGGATTTAGTAACGGATACAGAAATCTTAACTTAAACGATAAAACTTATAGATTCTCAAATCAACAGGCATCAATACTTGAGATATTAGATAAAAGCGGTTGTCCTATGCATAAGCATGAAATTACCGCATTATCGAACTCTATGCAAAATGATTTAAAAGGAATATTTAGAAAGCAGGGCAAATATCACCCGGCATGGGGAGAAGTTATTAAATACGACGGTAAAGGAAATTACTGGCTTGAATATTAATGGGCGATAAAAGCTTATAGTGCTAACACTAATTTTATTGCTTTATCGACATGCATCATTTCATGGTCAGATAAATTAGTTATATAGCTATCAAGTCTTATGTTATCTACAGTTCTAATCTGATCAAGCATTACCTTACCTTTTTGTCCGTTAAGCGTTATTAATACTTCAAATGGATAAATTTTATCACAGGAAGAAGTAATAGGAGCAATAACGAATCTTCTTTTTAGCTTGTTTTGTATATTATTTGATATGATTAATGCCGGTCTTTTCTTCTTAGTTTCAGAACCTACGGTTGGGTCTAAATTTACCCAATATATATCACCTCTTACGATACTTTGAGACATAATCAGTGAGATTCTTTTTTAAAGTTCTTTTTTTCTAGTATTTCCTGATTAAGGATGTCCCAAATTTCACATTCTTCATTTCTATAAGGATCACTATAAGCTTCCTCATATGCTTTTAATAAAGAGTCTTCTTTAAGGCTTAGCTCCTTCTGAATGGAATTTGAAATAAATTTACTTATTTGTTGTGAGGGAACAAGTTCCTTAAGTCTGAAGTAAAGCTGATCATTTATTGTTATTGTCACTTTCATCATAAACTTATTCATAATTAATCTTTAATAAATTATAACATATTTATGATATTTAGTAAATTTAAAGATTATCGATACTAGATCAGATTAATGGGTTTGACTTAATACAAAACAACAAAGATTCACAAGACATAATTTTATATTTAAGTAGAATTATTATTAGAAACTGCATTTCACACCAAAAATCACACATCCGTCACACCGAGTTTCACACCACCCATATGCGATTATCCTCTTTGTCATGCTAACTGATTAATGAGGATTCAAAATGACCGACAAGCAGTTTTTAAACCAGATAGAAGTATCTAAGCGCTGGAGCATATCACCAAGAACATTAGAGCGGTGGAGGTGGCTCGGTACAGGACCATGCTTCGTAAAGATCGGAGGATTGGTACGTTATAAGCTTGAGGATGTAAAGCAATATGAGAATGATCATATACTAAGCAGTACATCCGAAACTTTCATACCCGCTAAACAAATCAAGAGCGGGGGTAGCATATGATTACCTTAAAACAAATAGCGAGTATGCCGATTGGAGAGGTAGCAAAACTTCCTCCTAAGCAACTGTTAAAACTTATAGAAGAAGCGAGCATGCAATTAGCAAAAGCAAGAACTATAAAAGATTGGCTACAAGGAGCGTTAAGTTTGCGTTATGAGGAGAAAGCAAGAGCTAAACGCTTGAGGATAGGTAAAGATACCGGAACCATTAGATTGGATGATGAAGGTATAAGTATAACATGTGAACTGCCTAAAAAAGTAGAATGGGATCAGAACGAGCTTTTCGGGATTGCTTTAAAACTGATATCTGAAGGAAAGGAGGTTAGTGAATACTTAGACTGTGAGTATTTTATTCCTGAAGTAAAATATCAATCCTGGCCGCCTGAAATAAAAGCATTATTTGAAAGTGCCCGTACTATAAGAACCGGTAAGCCGAGCTACAAGTTAAGTGATACAGATAAGAGAGGTAATATATGAAAAACATTATCTCAGCTGATCAAAGGCTTAAAGAACAAAGGGGAGTAAAAGGAGTTATTTTCGGTAAAGCCGGTATAGGTAAAACTTCTCTACTACTCACCCTCCCGACAAAAAGTACATTATTTATGGATCTGGAAGCGGGGGATCTTGCAATTGAGAATTGGAGAGGGGATACTATACGCCCGCAAACCTGGCAGGATTGTCGTGATTTTGCAGTATTTATAGGGGGTGCTAATCCGGCATTAAGGGAAGACCAGCCGTTTAGTAATGCTCATTATGAAGCGGTATGTAAGAAGTTTGGTAATCCGGAGGTTTTAAATAAATATGAAACTATCTTTATTGATAGCATAACGGTTGCAGGAAGACTTTGCCTGCAATGGTGCAAAGGTCAGCCTCAGGCATTTAGTGAACGCACCGGTAAACCTGATATACGCGGAGCTTACGGATTACACGGACAGGAGATGATATCTTGGCTTACTCATTTGCAGCATACCAGGGATAAAAACATATGGTTTGTAGGTATACTTGATGAAAGGTCGGATGAATTTAACCGCAAGGTATTTACTCCTCAAATTGAAGGTTCAAAGGTAGGTCTGGAGCTGCCCGGTATTGTAGATCAGGTAATTACTATGGCCGAAATTAAGAATGAAGAAGGCAATCTTTCTCGAGCCTTTATTAACCATACTCTTAACCCTTTTGGTTATCCTGCAAAAGATAGGTCAGGAAGGCTGGATTTATTGGAAGAGCCGCATTTGGCACGGTTGATGGAAAAGATAAAAACCGGTAACCGTTTACCGCTTATCCATCTTGAACCAATTAATCAAATAGAAAATAAGGAGAACAAATAATGACATGGAATGACTTTAATTCTGCTGAGGAGCAAGGTACTTTTAACCTTATCCCTCAAGGTACAATAGCTAAAGTAAAGATGATAATACGTCCCGGCGGTTATGACGATCTTGAGCAAGGATGGACTGGAGGTTATGCCACACAGAACGATGTTACGGGATCAGTATATCTTAACTGTGAATATATTATCCTGGAAGGTGAATATGCACATCGTAAAGTATGGGGATTAATCGGGCTTTATAGCCCCAAAGGAACAGCTTGGGCAAATAGGGGAAGAGTTTTTATAAAAGCTATGCTTAACTCTGCATATAACCTGCACCCTCAGGATATATCACCCAGTGCACAAGCTAAACGCCACATTAAAGGGCTAAGTGATTTAGACGGTATAGAGTTTTTAGCTCAAATTGAAATAAATAAAGATAGGAACGGAGAATCTAAAAATGAAATACGTTTGGCAATCACTCCCGATCATAAAGACTATGCATCTTATATGAATAATATTTCCGGCAACCGAACTGAAAGAGGATGGTAAGAAATGTTAGAGATCAACCAACAAAAGTCTACTTTAATTAATGCTCATATAGATAAGTATTTAATGAGTATACGACAACCAAAGCGCAGTTACTTAGGAGCTTCAAGGTTAGGAGCAGAATGCAGCCGAGCATTACAATATGAGTTTTTAGAAGGGTGCGGTGAGATTAATGCTAGAACTCTTCGTATCTTTGCTATCGGTCATTTATTTGAAGCGTTAATCATAGACTGGATGAAAAATTCAGGGTTTGAGCTTGCAACAGAAGATGAAAGGGGCAAGCAATTCGGATTTGAAGTAGCAGAAGGGAAGATTAAAGGCCATATAGACGGAATAATAAAAGATGCTCCTAAAAAACTCGGGTTATCATACCCTGCGATATGGGAATGTAAGTCACTAAACAATAAATCCTGGAATGATACGGTAAAGCGAGGAGTAGCAATCTCAAAGCCTATTTATGCTGCTCAAATTGCACTTTACCAGGCATATATGGAAAGCTCCATTCCCGGTATTTCACAAAATCCTGCCTTATTTACCGCAATAAATAAGGATACTGCCGAACTTTACCATGAGCTTATCCCGTTTGATATGGAAAGAGCACAAAGAATGAGCGATAAGGCGGTAAATATACTACGTGCTTGTGATGCAGGGGAACTACTCCCCCGTATTGCAGCTAACCCGCAATATCATATTTGTAAACTATGCAGTTGGCGGAATAAGTGTTGGGAGGAGAGTTATGACTCTACCATGCAAAGATAGCATAAAAGATTACTTTAAAACAGTCTTTAGTTATTGTGAAGGCTATATCCCTTTACGCTCTTTCTTGGAAAAGAAGGGAAGCAGCAACGGTATACCTTATAATATATGGATAGAAAATGATAAAACAGCTATAGCTAAGGCAATAGCTTTTGCAAATCGAGCTAATGATTACGGCTATGCATGCTATATAATACCGGGAACTGTAAATAAGTACGGCAGAGCATCAGCGGATAGTATAACGCAAATGCAAACTTTGCTTGTAGATATTGATACCGGTGATATCAAATCTAAATATGATTACCTGGTAAAATATTTAGGTCAACCGAGTCTTAGTATAAAATCAGGAGGAATTACTATAAAAGGTGAACCTAAACTACATCTTTATTGGAAATTATCCGAAGCTGCACTTGCAGAAGATTTACAAAAACTAATTAGATTGCGTCATTTATTAGCATTAAAAATTGAAGGAGATATACATTTTCAGTCAGCTCACCAACCTATTCGGTTAGCAGGGTCAGTATACTATAAAAATGATAGGGTGCGACCTGTCTTAATTAGAGAAGTAAACCAATGGGAATATCATTTACCTGATTTAATAGAGCGGGTAAGTAATATGCCTAATATTAACTATAGTGCAAAGATACCTGATTCTTTAAATTTTAATATTATGAAGCAGCCCTTTTCAAAAGTTCTTACCACTACTGTTCATGAAGGAGGTAAGGATGAATGGACAAGATTTGAAGGGTTAAGTCGTGTGATAGGTTATTGGGTGCGCCGTTATCATGAAGGACTGATGAGCGAGGAGGAAACTTGGGAGGAAATTATTTCCTATAATACCTCATGTATAATTCCTCCTTGGCCTGAAGAAAGACTTAAAGCTGAGACTAACCGTTTATTAGGTAAGCATATTTCTAAATATGGAGAACCTAAAGCTTTAACTAAGCCTGCTCATTTACTAAAAAGTTATAGTTTAAGAGAACTACTTAGCGACCCCCGACTCCTACCTCACCTGATATTATTGCACCTAGGATTCTTACACCGGGAGGATTGATGGTTTTTGCCGGTGCCCCTAAGGTCGGTAAAAGTGACTTTCTGTTATCTATGTTTGCTCATATGGCAGCTGGAGTTAATTTCCTTAGCTTTACAACCACACAACCGTTAAGGATCTTTTATTTACAAGCTGAAGTACAGTATGATTACTTAAGGGAAAGACTAAAGAAGCTAGAGCTTTCTGAGGATATAATTGAGTGTGCCAGTGATAATCTTTATGCCACTCCTCAACTCCGGCTTGTCTTAAATGATCAAGGACTTGAAAGCATAATTTCTCACCTAAAAGAGAAGTTTGGTAATAAGCCGCCTGATATTATTGCAATAGACCCTCTGCGAAATGTTTTTGACGGTGGTAAGGATGGTAATGAAAACGACAACAACGCAATGCTGTTTTTCTTAACCCAAAGGATAGAAAAGTTGCGTGCTGCATGTAATCCAAATTGTGGGATTATACTTGTACACCATACCCGTAAAACTACTAAAGAGCAGTTGGAAGCAGACCCATTCCAAGCTTTAAGTGGTGCAGGAAGTTTACGTAGTTTTTATAGTAGCGGTATGCTGCTGTTTAGGCCGGACGAAACAAGATCCGAACGTCACCTCTATTTTGAGCTGCGTAACGGAGCAGCTTTAGAACGTAAATTAGTTGATAAGCCGGAGAACAGGTGGGTAGAGATTAAACCTATGTCCGAGCGCTTAGTTAATCAGTCTTATGGTTTAAAGCTGGATGCCGAGCGCATACGTAAAGGTGAGAAGATTGTAAAGATTATTTATGAGCAGGCGAAGTCGGGTAAAGTTTATAACATCAACCAATTTACGGAAAGCTTTGAAAGTAAATGCGGCCTTGGCAGTAAAGATACAATTAATGAACGAATAAAAGTTTATGCCACTAAAGGGTATATTAAATTCTTTAAGAATTATGAGAAATATAACTTACCTTCACCCGGTGCTACTAAATTCGGCTATATGTGTGTAGAGGGTATGTATTTAGGGGATGGAGATAATGCTCAATCTGTTCACCCGACTCACTTTAAGCATCCTCAGACCGGAATGCCTGTAGAAATAGATAACCCAAATATTTGGATTTATAATGAGGAAGAAAAATTATGATAAATTATCTAGTAAAAAACCCTTTTTTTATCCCGGATCCGGAAGGTTTGGCTCCAGATCCGGAAAACATCCAAACAACAAACCTTATTAATATCAATAGTTTAGAGCTTCTTCAGGTTTCGGATCCAAAACTTATCTCCAAACCTTCCGAAACCTCTGTAAGCCGCTGTTCACAAGCTCTACAGGCTAGTGGAGGTTATGGGGGAAAACCCTATATCCCTAAAGGGATAATAGGAGGCCTCTTTGGAGAGCCTCCATTATTAAATAGTGATCTAGGAGGTGTAGGTGGAATAAGTAACAACGGTAATATATTAGCACTAGACTTAGGAACAACAACGGGGTGGGCGATTAAGCATTTGGATAGCTCTATTGTTAGCGGAGTAATGAGCTTTAAGCCGGGACGTTTTGAAGGTAGGGGCATGTGCTTTCTACGTTTTCAGCAATGGCTTGAGGAGATGAATAAAACTGTGAGTGGGATTGATATGCTTTATTTTGAGGAAGTCAGAAGACACTTAGGAACTGATGCAGCTCATATTTACGGAGGATTTTTAGCACAATTAACTGCTTGGTGTGAGTATAGGCAAATACCTTATTCTGGTGTAGGAGTCGGAACGATTAAAAAGTTCATCACCGGTAAAGGCAATGCATCTAAAGAGGAAGTGATAGAAGCAATTAGAAAACTTGGTCATAGCATGAGAGATCATAATGAAGCAGATGCACTGGCATTACTATACTTTGCAATTAACAAATGGAAGAACTGACATGACCCAATGGACAAAAGAAAAGGTAGCAGAGCGTTTTGAAGAAGCGGTATTAACATTAAGGCGGTTACCTTCTGTAAAAGTACCCGGATATTTTAGTGTGTGGCCTGAGGTTATCCGTAGTGAAATGGAAATCCTACAACAGGATAAACTTCCACTAAAGCTGGGTGCCCCGTTACCTGATGCAATTGATCGCTTGGATCAGGTATTGCAGTGGGTACTATGGATAGAGGTGGATGAGCGTAAATTAGTTTGGCTTAGGGCAAGGGGAGTACCGTGGAAGCCGATATGTTTACGTCTGGGAGTGAATAGGACAACAGCATGGCGGCGTCATAGCGAGGCACTAAGTAAGATTGCTCAAAAGCTAAATAATATTACGCTGTAACTCGCATAAATATTTAAGATCAATTTTGTTTTCTAACCGCTTAGAAGCCAGGTAAATAGCGGTTGACAGCCGCAACAGTTTTTGAGAGAATAACAAATATGCTTAAAAGAAATGTATCCGAATGACACATTTTTGGAAATCAATTAAACGGATAAAAAATAAGGCGGCGGTTCCTTCCGTAAGCCAAGAGCTATGCGGGGGGCAAAGCCGCTCGAAGTCTCTAGCGTCAGGATAAAAATTCAGGTTCGCACTTCGCAGTCTTTTTAAATATTTTATATCAATTGGCTTATGAATTTAAATGTTCAAAATATAGCTATAGAGCAGCTTATTCCTTATGCGCAGAATGCCCGCACTCATAGTGAGGAGCAGATAGCTCAGATTGCGAACTCAATTGTAGAGTTCGGGTTTGCAAACCCTGTTCTTATGGGTAAGGATAACATCATTATTGCCGGCTATATTAATCATTTTTTATTTGGGGGTTATCCTTCTTTCTAGTGGTACCTAGCTATTGGATGTTGTTTATCATAAACTAAATTCTTATCTGTTTCACTAAGCTTCGGGTTTTTAGCTATTATATCGACCCAATGTTTTTTCTCTTTTTTGTCATTAGTTTTAGCGGTTTGCTTTTCTAATAATTGTTTATCAGTAGGTTCTAATTTTTGTTTTCTAAGCTCAATAAAAGCTTCCACTTTTTCTTCACTCTTATATCTATATGCTTCAACATCCCTTTCTGCTGCCTCAAATTCTTTTACTTTATCCTGGTGTGAAGCCTGATATAATTTTCTTGCTGTATATCCTTCTATAGTGATAGTAGGGTCAGCACCGTGCTCAAGTAATAACTTATAACCTTCTACATGAGCACCATCTGCTGCCATGTGTAAAGCAGTAAATCCTTCTTTATTGCATGCATTAATATCAGCTCCTCTCTCCACAAGTAAAGGAATTAGATTTATCTTACTTCCTATTAAACATAAATGTATAACCGTGTTCCCCTTTATATCGGCTGTTTTAACATCAGGATTATGTTCTAATATTAATTTAGCAATTTCATCATAACCATTATATAAGGCAGTCTGCAAAGGAGTCTGCTCATCCCAATCTTTAATATTGATATTTATTAAAGGCTGCTCTAATAATAACTTCGCCATTTCAATATCCCTATACTCTATAGCAATATGTAAAGCAGATTCTCCTGTTTTCTTTTTTGCATTTATATCAGCGCCTTGCGACAATAATTCCCTTGCTCTATCTATTTTGCCAAACCTGACAGCCATTAAAAAATTAGTAGTATAATCTATATATTTGCTTTGCATTTTATTACCTTTTAACCTTTTATTCTATTTATAATTAAGAAAAGAGTAATATAAATTATTTTGAAAGCAATGTTATACTAATAAAAAAGCAGATTAAAAGTTTCTACCTTTGGAGCATTCCTCCGATACTAGATCTTGCCACTTTTGCTCTGATTTTTTAATTTCAATTTGTTCATTATTTTTTAATTTAAGTGTCAAGATTGTACTCTTTTCTTCTTTTTCTTTTATATATACTTCAACCTCATCTTTAGCATTTTTTTCAAGAAAAGCATTGTCTTCATGCACTGAATTGATATTTTTACTAATTGTATTACTACTTAAAATAGCTTGTAGATCATTATGTAAAATTTCTACGGCATTAGGGTGATGTTCTCGTTGTTCATTAAGGAAATTCTCAATAACTTCTATAATTGTGGTGGGATTAATGTTTAACAAAGTATCAAATACTTTTTGAGCTTGAGTGGGGTTATATTTTTCTTCATTTATATCTTTGATTGATAAGTATATAAAGGATTTAATTAAGTCATAATTATTGTGTGAGACCATTAAGAATTTTTGCCTTTCAGGAAGAGCTGATACTAACTCACAAAAGAAACTATAATCTTTATCTTTGAGAACCGAGTAAAAAGGTTGATAATTAACATATGATAAAAGTTTGCCTAGCTTGTGTTCTTTTTCCCACTGATTAAATAATGTTTTAATCATACCAAAATATTTAAGCTCTATATAATCAGTAAAGCATTCTTTAATACCAATTATATCTTCTTCAGTAAGAACTACTTTAGGGCGCTTTTGAAAACTGTCCTCTTTGTTGGTTGGGGCATTTTCCCCCCAATGTACAGTTTTTCTTTTCATATTATGCTAACTGTCATATTTTATATAAATCTTAGTTACATAATAAACTATTTTGCTTTACATGTACTTATAAAGACGCGTTAAATAGTTTATAATTACCTAGTTATTTTAGTAGCTTCTGCAGCTGTACTAAAAATTCTTTGTGTAAATGAATTTGTATGATTTGGGGAATTATTTTCCTTGTTATCATCTAAAAGTTGTTTAAGCTCCATTTCCTTTAATGCAGTATTAAAGTCTGATTTAATGCTATCAGTAATATTAAGACAATTCCAGAAAATATTAATAATATTATTATCAATTTTCAAAAAAAGTTTAAATCCTTCAATACATATTAAGGAATTATATTCATGAGCATATTCATGGATACGATTTTGTTTTAAAAATAACCTGAAAGCCATATAGTCATCATAACGAACCATACGTTGTAAATATTTTGCAGAAGCTTCTTCAGAAATAAGTTTAAAAGCATCTATATTACAATTTACAACTATCCATTTTAATATCGAGCAGTTATCCACACAAACAAGTTTCCCTATAATTTTCTTTCCTTCATTAATTACTTCCATACTATTTTCCCCATAAAGCTCCGTAAGTTCTTTTATTTTGAGATGCTTGGTTAAATAACTACTCCATCTTTGCTTTACTTCTTCATATTCACCATTTTCGAATTTATTAATAAGATAATCCCTCAATATATTACTAGCTTGGATGAATTCTTCATCCTGAGCAATGATTCTAGGTTTCTTTTTAAGTCTAGGAGTTTTCCCTTCATTATCTTCAATAGACTCTGCCCAACTTACTCTTTTTTTAGAGTTAGGCTTTTCTTGATTAGTATGTTTCTCATTATTTTTCATAAGCAAAATACTTTTTAAAGTTAGAAATATAACTTATTATCAAAATAATAACATACTGAAATATAGTTTTATAATAAAACTTATTAAACAATTATTAAATCTATATTATATATTAGGTGGGGAAAGTGTGTTGTGAAAACTAAAGAGCTACAAAGATTAGAAGATTATAGGGCACATTTACTGGCAGTATTAAATGAAACTCCTTCCGATAAATTAAAGGAACTGATTAAAGAAGAAATACAGACTATAGCAACTAAAGTAACTGCTATAGAAGCGTTAGAAAATTCAAAAATAAAAAGATTAGAAATATTATATAATAGCCTACAAGCAATTGTTAACTATACAGGTAAGGTTAAAAAATCTAATGATTGGGCTACAGGGCATGGGATTAATAATGCTTTAAATCAAATATTAGGGGATTGGGCTCATATTATCAACCCTGATCAGTCTTCAATATATCCCCCGGCTTCTTCCGACCAAGATAATGCATTAGAAGGAGCTATTAACTATGCTAAAAATATAGGCAGGTTCTACAGCGGCAAGGATCTGATAACAAACGGGCTTATCCATCGAGATGGTGGAAGTTTAAAGAAGACTATAAATATGTTATAGTAAACTATATCTTTTAGATTCCTTATTCAATAATTAGCCCCTTTTGTTATGTGAAATACACTGTCGTTTATTTAAAATCTTGTCTGAGAATCTGCTTGCAGGTGGGTCTTGAGTATCCTTAAAATTATCCCCTTCTTCATTGAAGAAGAAATCATCCCCACCTTCTATGCTGCTAAAACCTTTTTCTTCTAAGTACTGTGCATCAAACAACTCTCGCATTAATTTTAGAGCATTAGCTTTAAATTCTACTGGGTTAGAATCAGTAAAAAATTCAAGAAAAGGATTATAATAATTTTTTATTATTTCTTCTAAAGCTTGTTCCATCCTACGCTCATCATATTCCTCTGCTTTTAAAAAATCCTCAATTCCCGGCTTTTCTTTAAGCCAACCTTTTAAGTCAAAGTCAGAAGGAATATTTATACCTAACTTTTCATTTATGGCTTTAGTAACTTTTTCACTAGGCAGCTCATTAATCTTTAAAGCTTTAATAAAGTTATTATCTATAACACGAGGTTCTATAATGATATTTTCAGATTGTATTTCATCTGCTTGGCTTGTAAGAGTACGTAATTCTGTTTCTCTCAAGCTATCAAACGGTATCTTTAACCTAACCTCATTATTATTTACAAATGATCCCTCATGATCGTACGCTATTTGGTCAATAATTTTCCTAACCTCAGGTATATGTTCTGCTCCGCATTTTATAGTATAAAAATATGTGTATGGGTTATCAGGAGAACACCTTATTTCTACTGCAATAGAAGCTGCTTCAAGATCACCCATGTTATCTGTAATTATTTCTTTAAGTCTCTTAGCTTCGTCCTTATGTACATTGATTACACTCTCTCTAATCGCTTGATCTTTTAATATTTCACAATTTTGATTATAGATATCTAATGCATAATGCACCGCCAGTTCCTTTCTAGCCTTCCTTATATCTTTTGTATAGTCTCCCGAAGATGCAGGGTTAAAAAAGCTATCCTTACTTAATAAATGAAAAGGTGTGTTAGCGAACACTTCCATATTTTTTAGTGCAAATACTCCGCAACTTGCTCCGTCCTTTTGTTCACTACCTTCATAAACCTTAAATTGAATATTTTCTTGAAATGCCCCTACTATATCATTTTCAAAATCATTTATCTTTTTTGAACCTGCAGAATCTTTATAAAAAACATTTATCCTATTTTGACTATCTCTCATGATTGAAAATGCAATCCAATGTCTATTGCCTTTATTGTAAACCCCTACTATTCTCTTCCCGCTATCAAGCTTTTCTATAAATTTACTTAGATGGTTTTTAATATCCAGTTCCTTTCCTCCTCTTCCTAAGGCTGTAGTAAATATAACATTATCACCTAGTTTTTGTATAAGTTGGTTACCGATAGCATTAATGTCTTCGGTTTGATACCAATAAGAGTTGTCTTTATATCTATTAAAGGCATTATATTTTTCATTTTTATCAGGGTCTTGAAATAACTCATTTTTTGGCTCTTTTTTGCTTTCTCCTGCTTGATATTCACTATCTTCTCTTTCCTGTCCTTTTTGTAAGTTTTCTAAATCCTCATATAATTTTGATATTAGTTTATGAGCTTCAAGGTCAGTATAATGCCGAAATAAATTTTTAAATAACTGTTCAGTTGTTAGATCCCTTGGAGGAACATGCTCTTTTTCTTCTTCATTTGATTTTATAAAGCTTAGTGAATGCTGATGCATACGTGAAATCTGGGGTGCTTGATCTCTTATTTTCCTCTTTTTTCTATTTCCTTTTTCTAAACTCTCCAGAAGAACCTTTGCTGATTTTTGGGATCTGATTTTTGCGACTGCTTTATAATCAATATATACATATGTTTTTTTTTCTCCCCATTTATCAGCAAATTTTTTTATAGGCTCATTAAATGGAATAGGATGGTCATTGCCTTTATTATCAAAGTAAAATCCCCTATGGCTTGCAGCATACCCTAATTCTTTGTTATTATATAAAAACATTGTTTTAAACCAAGGTAGTACTAAGTCATGGGTACCTCTTCTTTGTATATAATCAATTTTTTGTTGCACGCCTATCTCATTACCTTTATGCATTGTTCTTAAATTGTTTTTATACTCATTAACTGCATCTAAAGCTAGTGAACAGTCATGGCAACATAGTTTTGAGATTCCTATATAAATTGGTTCTTTTGCATTTTGTATTACATCAGTAAATAAAAGGTAATCTACTATTTTACTTTCTGCATGGGCGTTCTCGTGCCCGAATGCCAGTATTATATAGCCATATTCATTAATGAATTCATCTTGCATTAAACTATAGCTTTTGTAAGGAATTTCACCATATTTTCCAATTTTAACAAGATCAAGATTGTTTCCAGCAAATGCCTTAGTTAAATTATGGTCCGGGTGCTCAAAAAGAAATCTTTCAATTCTTATAAAGTCCCGTGCAAGTAAACTGCTTTGCTCATAAGCCGGAGCTACATATTTTCTTTGCACCACATCATATGATGTAATCTTGCTTTCATACTCGTTACGCCAAGTATTACGATGATTTAATACATCCAATGCAATATTTTTAATTGTCTTATCATCTAGTTTTATATATCCTGACTCTTCACCCTTAATCCTGTTTAAACAGATACTTGAAAATACTTTTTCTCTGTTAATTCGCAACTTTCTTCTAGCTACCAAAGAAAAATATTTCATTACCTCTTTTATTAGCTGTATTTTACTATCTTCTTGTTGTTTAAATTCTTCAAATTGTGTTTTTGAATCTATCTCATTGTCAGAAATCAGTATTTTATTATTTACAAAGCATGCTGCAGTATTTCCTTCGCTACTCATTTCAAGAAGCCTTCCCAAACGATCTAAGCATCGGTTAGGCTCTGAAATGTTTTGTAGTACTTTTTGTTTTTTTAATTTAGGTTCAATACTCCTCTCTATCATCTCATTCTCTTAATTATAATAGTTATTAATATTTTTCATTATTAATTACATTAATATTTAATATATAACAATTATAAGTATTATTTAAATAATGAGTATAATAACCTCAGTTTGGTATAAGGAAATGGTTAAGTGGTTATAAATCATTAAGTTTTGGAAAGTTTGCAATTTTAAAGCAATAAGTGATTAAGCCTGAGATGATATTTACAAAAACATTTGCCGGGCTTTAATGTCTTGGATACTCTATTTGACAGCAATTCTTCTATTGATCTATTACGGTTTCAATTATTCCTATTTTACTTAAAAAAGAACTTCTGCGCTTTGCTGGTTATACGCTTTTTCATATTTTTCCTCACCTTGGTAAATTATATACCCGTCTCTTTACCTCTCATGCCATGCAGAAAAACAGTAAGCGGCGAACATCGTTACCTCTTATTGATGTTGGAATTAATTAGCGGATAACTTACTTTGCATCCTTCCTTATCGCAACACCCCTTTTACATTATCCCTTATACTGAACTGAGGTTAAATAAGGTAAGAATAAATAGCTACTATATATCGCTAAGTTATGGTTTTAACTGCTTAAAATTAATATTTTACGTCTTGATCTAATTTGATTAATTAACTTAAATAATTTTAAAAGATTTAAAGAGGAAGAAAATGAGACAAAGGAACCCCCGCTAAGAGAGATAGACATAGAGTTGTTAGAAGCAGCCCAAGCAGGTAAATTTGATAAAGTTAAATATCTTCATCGAGTAAAGGGTGCTGATATACATGCTCGTGATTTAGGTAGAGGAGTATTAGTTGAAGCAGCTAAAAGGGGAAATAATGAAGTAATCAATTATGTAATGCAGTCTAAATTCTATCATCCAGAACTTACCATAAAGGATATTGCGAGCTGGGCCCTTAATGCAGCGATATATGAAGGGAAAATTAGATCAGCAGAGTTATTGGTAAAATATTATAAGGTACCGGCAGAATCTAATGCTTTTAGAGCTGCTAATGAAAAAGGCTATATAGACCTATACAGAGCAATGATTGAAGTTAATAGGGAAGTTAATAAAGAAGAACAAAACAAATTAGAGTTCTATTTACTAATGGAGGCTATGGATTGTAATCAAGAGGATATAATAAAGTTATTAGTCAACGATTTTAAAGTAGGAGTTACTATACAAACTTTTGAAAATTATATAAATGAAATGAGTCCAGAGATCATAAAGGTTATTTTAGATAATGGTTTCGATATAAATTCTAAATTAACAAAAGAAAACTTTTTTCCAATTCCTGATTACCAATATAGTATACTACACAAGGTTTTATCATTTAATAAATTAATTGATTTAGCAGAGTATGTTATAAATAAAGGAGCAGATCTAAACTCACAAGATAGTGAAGGGAACACACCATTACATATTCTAATGAAGAATAACGAAATTGATATTGATAAGAGATTAAAATTAGCAAAATTATTAATTGAAAAAGGAGTGAATGTAAATGCACAGAATAATAAAGGGGATACTCCTTTGCATATATTAGTAGAGTGTAAAGAAATATCTTATCCTGACCAAAAAAAAGTAGCAGAATTTTTAATTATAGACTGTAATGCTGAGGTAGATATATTCAATAAGCTAGGGTATACTTCTTATGGTATGTGTGTTACTTCTCCAATAAGTGATGATATTATAGAAGCTTTTCTAATAGTTTATGAAAGAAAATTAGAAGAAGAAGAGAGGTTGAAAGAAACACAAGATAATAATCCAAAAGCTAAAAACATCGAAGAGCTAGATACTAATTGTGGCGAAGAAAACATAGCAAAGATAGCAGAAGAACCGAGTTATAAAGCTACATTTGTAGATAGAGTAGAAGCAAACTCTACAAGACAAGGCTTTTTTCCAAGAAAGGAACTACTTGGAAATTATATTTCTGATAAGCAGATTGCTTCATGTAATACAAAATAGGTAATTAATCTAGAAGTTATACTTTATCTAATTATCTTAACTCCATCTGCAGCTGTACTAAAAATTCTTTGTTTAAATGAATTTGCATGAGTTTGGGAATTATTTTCTTTGTTACCATCTATAAGATGTCCAAGTCCCATTTCATCCAAAGCAGTGTTAAAATCAGATTTAATGCTATCGGTGATATTAAGATAGTTCCAGAAAATATTAACTACATTATTATCAATTTTCAAAAAAAGTTTAAATCCCTCAATACATTCAGAAGAGTTATACTCATGATTATTCTCATTAATCCGATTGCTACTTACAAATAGCCTAAAAGCCATATAGTCATCGTAACGAACCATGCGTTGTAAGTATTTTGTAGAAGACATTTCAGCAATTAATTTAAAAGCTTCTATATTGCAGTTCGCCGCAACCCACCTTAACAGAGAATAATTATCTAAACAAAGTAGCTTACCGATTATATTTTTACCCATTTTTAATACTTCCTCACTATCGTCCCCATAGATTTCCTTAAGCTCTATTATTCTAGTATGCCTTGCGATATGACTCTCCCATTCTTGTCTTATCACATCATAGTGCCCATTACTAAACATTTGAGCAAAATAGTTCTTTAATGATTTCTGAGCTGGACTCGTGCTTTCAGGTTCGCGAGAAACTTTAGGTTTCTTTTTAACTCTAAGTGTTTTTCCTTCATTATCCTCAATAGATTCTGCCCAACTTACTCTTTTTTTAGAGTTAGGCTTTTCTTGATTAGTATGTTTCTCATTATTTTTCATTAGCAAAATACCTTAAAAAATTAAAGTTAGGTTATTATCGGTTATTGTTACCTTTTATCAGTTATTGTAAAATTTAAATAAATTATATAATAAATTTTAATTAAGCTTATAACTGTATTACAAAAGATACATTCTGTTTGATTTGACTACAAAAGGATTTATCATCCGAGGAATTAAGCTTAGCAGTAAACTTTCTCTCACTCGTACTTTGCCGGTCTGACTCTAAAGTGCTTTTATCTTCCCCTTTTTTCTCTTCAAGGTATTCTTTAATATCTTTGTTATCTTCTTTAGCAAGCTTATCGATAGCATCTTGTAAGTTTATTTTAAGTATTCTTACTACTTTTTGGGTCTCTCCTCCAATACTTTCAAATATATGCTCAATTGCTTCAATAGTTTGAAGAGGTTTTATACTTATAAAAAGTTTTAGTATATCGGTTGTTATTTCTCTTCGATAGTACCCTTTATTAATCTTTTCAGCGATCAAATCTATAAATTGCTCAATTACTTCATAGTTATTATGGCAAACTAATAAAAACTTACCTCTTTCCGTGGCACGGTTTATAAAGTATTCCATCAGCTCAAGGTTATCATGCTCTATTGCCCATAAGAAAGGTTTGTAATTTGTATATCCAAGTAGATGATCTACCTTTTTCGGAGTATTGAATAATATATCGACACCGGATTTAACATGATGTATACTGCCTTCTGCTAAAAGTTCCGGGATAACAACCTCTGCTATCCTCTTTTGCCCTTCCGATAACGAGCATTCTCTTCTTTTTTTTATATTACTAGCCGGATAGTTATTATCCGAATCTGAACTTGAATACTTCCTTTTCATACTGGCCTCATTTAAGTATAAGCTACATACTTATTTTTAATTATACCTTATCATTTTGCATTCGGTTTTCAAGTATATATAAACATTTTTAATATTTGTATTATTTTAAAATCAAAACAAACTATTTAACAATATTTTTTATATGTTAATAGTTATTATATTATTTATAACATTAAATTTATATATAGCTTGTGAATAAAGTGGTGTCCTTATGAAAAGATGTAAAAGTAGTGATCTTAACCCTGCTTCTTTAAAATTAAAAAAAGATAATTTAGATTATAATGAGATACTAAAGGATAAGATGGAGAATGGCAGTGAAGAAGAAATTCTCCATCTTATAAACTATGTATCATTAACACAGTTGTTAACGGTAAAAGATGATAAGCATGAAAGTAATGTTTTTTATGGGCTGTTTCACGTGGGTTCAAAGAAGTTATAATTCAAATCCTTACAACCTATTCAAGTTCATGCGATGTCTTTTTAAACCTTACACTAAAAAATGGAAGTAATGCATTTATACTTGCTGCTAAGTCCGGCCATTTGAGTTTATTGGAATATCTTTTATACATAAAACCTGAATTTATAGATTCGATTAGTGCAATAGGAATTAATGCATTTGCGTTCGCAGCTTATGAAGGGCGTTTAGAGGTAATGAAATATCTCCTAAAACTGAAACCTAAATTTATAGATTCATTAGATCAAGATGGAGATAATGTATTTATACTTGCTGCTTATGGAGGGCACTTAGAAGTAATGAAATATCTGTTGCATCTAAAACCACAATTCATTGATTCAGTGGATAAATATGGAAAAAATGCATTTCTATTTTCTGCTATTAATGGGAATTTAGATGCAATGGAATATCTCTTACAACTGAAACCTGGATTTATTGATTCAGTAAATAATGATGGACATGATGCATTTCTATTTGCTGCTTATGAAGGGTATTTAGATATAATGCAACACTTATTACAAATAAAACCTGAATTTAGAGATTTAGTGGGCAAATATGGAAAAAATGCATTTTTATTTGCTGTTATCCATGGAAAATTAGATGTAATGAAATATCTCCTGCAACTGAAACCTGGATTTATTGATTCAGTTAATAATAATGGACACAATGCTTTCTTGCTTGCTGCTATTAATGGGAAATTGGATGCAATGAAATATCTTCTACAACTGAAACCTGATTTTATTGATTCAGTAAATAATGATGGACATAATGCATTTTTATTTACTGCTATCCATGGGAAATTAGATGTAATGAAATATCTCCTGCAACTGAAACCTGAATTTATTGATTCAGTAAATAATAATGGACATAATGCTTTCTTGCGTACCGCTATAAATAGTCATTTAAATGTGATGGAATATCTCTTGCAACTAAAACCTAAATTTACAGATTCAGTGGATAAGAGTGGAAAAAATGCATTTCTACTTGCTGCTATTCATGGGAAATTAGATGTAATGAAATATCTCCTACAACTGGAACCTGAATTTATTGATTCAATTAGTGCAAAAGGGAACAATGCTTTCTTGCTTGCTGCTACAAATAATTATTTAGATATGATGGAATATCTCTTGCAACTAAATCCTGAATTTACAGATTCAGTGGATAAGAGTGGAAAAAATGCATTTCTACTTGCTGCTTATGAAGGGTATTTAGATGTAATGAAATACTTATTGCAACTAAAACCTGGATTTATAGATTCAGTAAATAATGATGGATATAATGCATTTTTATTTGCTGCTATTCATGGGAAATTAGATGTAATGAAATATCTCCTGCAACTGAAACCTGAATTTATGGATTCTTTAGATCAAGATGGAGATAATGTATTTCTACTTGCTGCTATTTATGGGGAATTAGATGTAATGAAATATCTCTTGCAACTAAAACCTGGATTTGCAGATTCAGTAGATAAAGATGGAGACAATGCATTTCTACTTGCTGCTTATGAAGGGTATTTAGATATAATGCAATACTTATTGCAACTGAAACCTGAATTTATTGATTCAGTGGATAAACGTGGAAAAAATGCATTTTTATTCGCTGCTATTAATGGGAAATTAGATGTAATGAAATATCTCTTACAACTGAAACCTGAATTTATTGATTCAGTAAATAATGATGGACATAATGCATTTATATTTGCTGCTATTAATGGGAAATTAGATGTAATAAAATATCTCCTACAACTAAAACCTGAATTTATGGATTCTTTAGGCTATGAGGAGCGTAATGCTTTTCTGGTTGCTATTATTAATGGGCATTTAGGCATTGTAGAAGAATTGCTCCAATATAGCCCTAAACTTATTAACTCGAGGGATAGGTTTGGGATTAATGCCTTTCGTGCTTCTCCTAATATTAATATTGCATTACTTCTCTTATCTTATGGTATTAATGAATTTAGACCTTCTTACGACACAAGGAATGAATGGTCAGATATTTTAGGACTCGGATGCTCTGGCGATTTTGAAAAGCTTTCTAAAGAGATTAATGATTTCGGTAGATCATTAGTTCATATGGAGGCAGTTCAAAATACATGGCTTAGTCTTCTTCCAGCTGAAATACAACATAATATAGCAAGTATTAATCTTGTTAACTTATATCCTAAAATCGGAAAGGCATTTTTGAGTGCCAGCAACGAGAAATATTTGCAGCAATTAAAGCAACGGTGTGCTAGAGAAATCGTCCGTGAATGCAGACCTATATATGCTACTCTTCCTGATAATATTGACTATATAAATGAATTAAAGCAAATACATGGCCAATTTACTGATTTGTCACATAACGATCATATAATAAAAGCATCAGAATTCATGGCAACCACAGTTTTGAAAGTATACAGCGAAGATGTAAGACCTCATGAAATACCTAACGAACTGCAAATGCAAATTAGAATTAAGCAAATTGTAAATTGGTGTGGTGCTATATTAACAAAAAAATAAGCTTGAATTCAATAGTTATGTATTCCCGGAGTTAAGAGGTGAAATTATGAAAGTAATGTACAAAACATTTATGGATCAACTTAACTATAATGTTCCGAAAGCAAAAATTACCATTGAAGAAAGTGTAAAGAGGGTGATCGACGGTATCCCAAAATCGTTTGTAGAGAAGTATAAAAAGACAAACAATACATATATTGCACATAGTTGAAGATTTATCGGGCTTGTAATGATAGTAGCCTTTTTGAAAAGATGACTGAATTATATGAACTAATATTTATTAATTATTGAGAAAGCAAGTTATAAATAAAAAAAGTTATAAGTTAAGAAATAAAACTAATACACATTGCATTTTAAACTAGTTAACCGGTAACATTTATGAAAAATAGTACAACAGTATATCGTCCATTATCAGAGCAAGGAAAAATATTTATTGAAAACAATAAGGATGCAATAAAGGCTATTCTAGCGTCATTTTCTTGGATTGAAGAAGCATATATTGAATATAACCATTGGCGCCCTATTTATTTCCTGGAAGGAAATTACAAAATGGGATATTTTCAAGGCGCTGTAGTACAGGAACAGCTTGAGAAATTTTACTTAAAACGAGAAGCTGCGTTTAATGCTATAGTACTTTCCGGAAAAAAACCAACCTCTAAACTATTCTATAATGCAGAAGAATATAAAGCCAAGGATACTGCTGAAAAAGCTAGAATTGCAGAAGAGTTGAAAAAGGCAAAAGAAGGTTTGGATGTAAATGGACGTATAGAGTTATATGAAGAAGAGGTAATACTTGCCATAAAGCAGGCATTTGTAGAGATGGCAGGTATTTTCATTGGTCAAAAACAACAAAAATTGGTTGCCGGCGAAGATAATATTATACATTTAAAATTAAGTTCTATTTCAAATAAAGAAGTAGCTAAGATAAAAGCACACTACTTCATAAAATATGATACTGATAATGAAAAATTGATTATGCATACGGATTACAATAATAAAGACGTAACCCTTACTCTAAACTTTGAAATGCTTTTCGACAAAGTACTACCGAAGCTAAGAGAGCATGTATTAAATAAATATGGTAATATTGTTAGCCCGGAAGATAGCGAACAAGTGAAAGCAATGAAGTCAATACTTGGGGATGAGGAAGTGTATAATAGTTTAATAAAAAGGGATAATATTCACAAATTCTTATTAGCTGCTAAAAATAATGATATGGAAGCAATCAAAAAACTAAATAATGATTATTGGGATATTCCATATTCTAATCCAGAAAAAGTTTATAATATCATAGAAATATTAGGTAAAGTAGGAAGTATTTTAAGGAATAATGAGCTTGAGAATAGTTTAGCATTAGAGCAGGCTGAGTATTCCTCTCCCAGGTTCAATGTTAGGGAAAAGAGTAAAGATGAAATTATCCAAGACCTTAAGCAGGCATGTAAAGATGAGAATACAATAGAAATAATATATTTACTAACTTCGCCTAATCTTAAGTTTACATGTAATACTATGCATGATTGTTTCACTTTAGCTGCTAATAATGGGCATATAAAAGTATTAGAACTGCTGCTTAAGTATACTAATAGTGCTGAAACAAATAATGAAATAAGTACATATACTTTCATTTGTGCTGCAGAAAATGGCAATATAAAGGTATTGGAACTACTGCTTAAATATATTAAGGATCCCAAAAAACGTTTAGAAGTAACGGTGACCGCTTTCACTCATGCTGCTAAAAACAGAAATATAGGGGTATTAGAATTATTATTGAGACAATGTTTAAATGATGATGAAAAAGATATGCTAATTACTTCTGCTGACTATGCGCCTTTTAGATATGCTGCAAAAAATGGCAATATAGAGGTTTTAGAATTACTGCTTAAACATACTTCTAGCCAAGAGAAGATAGATAATATGATTCATGCTCGATACGATGATAGTTTTTTTAATGCTGGTCGTATGCGCCACATTGAAGTTTTAGAGCTCTTAATAAAATATACACCAGACCATGAAAAAAGAAATGAAATGATTCATGCTCGCAACAATAAACTATTTATTAACGCTACTGCTAAAAACAAGCCTGAAGTATTAAAGTTTTTATTAAACCACACACCTGAGCAAGAAAAAAGAAATGAAATGATACATATGCGTGATGATCAAGGATTTATCAATGCTGCAAAAAATGGTCATATAGAGGTGCTAAAATTATTGCTAGATTATATCCCAGATGAACGAATAAGATATCAGATGTTTCGTGCCCAAAGTGATACTATTATAACCAGTATTGCAGAAAGTGGTAAAGTAAAAGTGTTAAATTTCTTGATTGAGAACACTCCCAATCAAGAAAAAAGAGAGGAAATAATTCACGCTCAAAATAATATAGCTTTTATCTATTCTATTCCATTATATAAAAATTTACTATTTAGAACTCTAATTTCTTCTGTTAAATTTGGTTCAATATCTGAGTTCTTAAAATATGAAATAATTCCTATTTTGAGGGAAGAAACTGATAGAAAATACATTGAAACTTATATGTGCTTGGATGGATATTTTACAATTGTACAAAAGTTGAATAATTTACATTTTGTATGTAAAAATATTTATTCATCTTTTAAAGAACAACTAGCAATTCCTCATGAAATTTCATCATATATATTCTCTATTGTAGTAGGAATTGAGAGTAGGGCTCAACTAGAGAAGATAGAAGCCATAAAGGGGGAAGTAAATGAAGAAAGTAATGTTAATGTTGGTGATGGAATTATAAGAAAGGTTAATAGTAAAGCCTTATTTATTGAAAAAATAATAAGGTATGATCAAACTCTAAATAGAGGTGTAAAAACTAGAGAGTAAGTAAATGCTGTGTGGCAGGAAATTAATAAAGAAGGGAGAAGTTTATTAACAAACTTTATAAATTAGATAAAGGCTAAAGTGACAGACTTTGATAAAAAAATTGGAAAAGATTGAAATCCTTGCTCGAGTAAGAGAGCTAGATTGTTCTGGCTCCCTACTCTAAGAACCTCGGCGTGTGAATTTCCCGACCCTAGGCTCAAGTCTTTCAACAGCCAAAGTGTTTACCGGGCAATTTGCTTAAATTATAGTAAGGTAAGGTCTCCAATATGATAGCTTTGCGTTTCGAAGCTTTGAATATTATTTTGTCTATGAATGCGTTATTTAGCTATCATTTATGAGATATATTATCAAAATAAGAATTTATATTCTTCTCAATTATATTTATATTTAGCAGGGTCTTTTTGCCATAAAGAAAGCTGCATTATTCTATTGCTTTAGCGGCAGAGCGCTTTTACCTAAAACCATATGTCTTTTTATCCGGCTAAAGCTTGTTGGAAAGTCTTCAGATATAAAGCCTGCAAGCTCTATTAGTCACTGTGGGAATAATAAAGGAAGCAGTTTTGTCACCTCTTTAATATATCCTCAGTAGGGAGTTGAGCTTAATAACTTTAAAATCAAATCTTTTTAATATTTTAAAATTCATGCTTTTTATTTTAGCTTTTTAATAAAAATTCTTTAACTGTTTATTTTATGTGCTAATGATTGTTGTATTATTTTTGTATAGTATTAGTTTTGTCTTGTCTTGTCTTGTCTTGTCTTGTCTTGTCTTGTCTTGTCTTGTCTTGTCTTGTCTTGTCTTGTCTTGTCTTACAGTTAATTTAAGGAATTAATAGAGGTACTTATGAAAAGATCTAGCCAAAATGACTTTAATCCTTCTCTTTCTAAATTAAAAAAACTGATGAGGCTTATTACGAGTTATTAAAAGATAAAATGGAAAATGGTAGTGAAGAGGAAATTTTAAACCTAATAAATTATATATCTATAGCTCCGCTGCTAGCTATAAAGGATGAGCGGCTTGGAGGCAATGTTTTTTTATGGGCTGCTTCTCGGGGATTTAAAGAAGTTATAACTCAAATTCTTAGTATTGATTCAAATATGGTCGATACTTTTTTAAGCCTAAGACTAGAAAACGGGAGCGACGCATTTTTACTTACTGCTGAATTCGGTCATTTGGAATTATTGAAAAATCTCCTTGAGCTAAAACCTGAGTTTATAGATTCAATGAATAAAGATGGATGTAATGCATTTCTAATTGCTGCTTCTAAAGGGAGATTAGATGTAATGGAATATCTCTTACAGCTGCAACCAGAATTTATTAATTCAATTAGTAGTATAAGAGGAAATAATACTTTCTTGATTGCCGCTATATATGGACATTTAGATGTGATAAAATACCTCTTACAACTGAAACCTGAGTTTATTAATTCATCAAATAAAAATGAAAGTAATGCTTTCTTACTTGCTGCTTGGAATGGAAACTTAGATGTGATGAGATATCTCCTTGAGCTAAAACCTGAGTTCATAGATTCAGTAGATAAAGATGGAGACAATGTATTTTTATATGCTACTTTTAAAGGTCACTTAGATGTAGTGAAATATCTCTTAGAGCTTAAATCTAAGTTTATAGATTCAGTAGATAAAGATAGAAGCAATGTACTTTTAATTGCTTCATTGGGTGGCAGCTTGAATATGGTAAAATATTTCTTCGAGCTTAAACCTGAGTTTATAGATTCAGTAGATAAAGATGAAGATAATGCTTTCTTACTTGCTGCTAGGAATGGAAATTTAGATGTAATGAAATATCTATTACCTCTGAAACCGGAATTTATTAACTCAATTAATGCAAAAGGCAATAATGCTTTCTTGGTTGCTTCTATACATGGTCATTTAGATGTAATAAAATATCTTTTACAAATAAAACCTGAATCCATAGATTCATTAAATAAAGCTGAAGATAATGCTTTCTTACTTGCTGTTCGGCATAGGAAATTAGATATAATGAAATATCTCTTACAGCTAAAGCCCGAGTTTATGGAATCAGTAGATAAATACGGGTATAATGCATTTCTATTTGCTGTTGTAGGGGGGCATTTAGATGTAATAAAAGATCTTTTTCAACTAAAACCAGAATTTATTAATTCAATTAGTAGTATAAGAGGAAATAATGCTTTCTTAATCACCGCTAAATATGGTCATCTAGATGTAATAAAATATCTCCTTGAGCTAAAACCTGAATTTATTAATTCAGTTAATGCAGAAGGGAATAATGCATTTTGGATTGCCGCAATATATGGTCGTTTAGATCTTATTGAATACCTCTTGCAATTAAAGCCTTCGTTTATAGATTCAATAGATAAATGTGGGTATAATGCATTTCTATTTGCTGCTTTAAAAGGCCACTTAAATGTAATAAAATGTCTTTTTCAAGTGAAACCGGAACTTATTAACTCAATTAATGCAAGAGGGAATAATGCTTTTCTGATTGCTGCTATACGTGGTCATTTTGATGTTATGAAACACATCTTACAGCTGAAACCGGAACTTATTAACTCAATTAATGCAAAAGGAAATAATGCTTTCTTGCTTGCCGTTATACATGGTCGTCCAGATATTATGGAATATATCTTACATCTGAAACCTGAGTTTATAGATTCATTAAATAAATATGAACATAATGCTTTTTTCCTTGCTATTTTGAATGGGAAATTAGATGTAATGAAAGAGCTCTTACAACTGAAACCGGAATTTGTAGATTTACTAGATAAAGAAGGAAATAATGCTTTTCTAATTGCAGCTACAAGTGGGCATCTGGAAATAATAAAGATATTGTTACAACATAGGCCTGAGTTTATAAATTCCATAGATAATTGGAAACGTAATGCTTTTATGATTGCTGTTGGCAACGGGCACTTAAGCACAGCTGAAGAAATACTCCAACATAATTCTAAGCTTATTAACTCGAGAGACGAATTTGGTATAAATGCCTTCTGGGCTAACCCTGATGTTAAAACCGCACTACTTCTTTTATCCTACGGTATCAAAGAATTCAAACCTTACTTAAAAATACGGCAAGATTGGTTAAAAACAATGGAGCTTAGATATATCAGTGCTTTTGAAAAGCTTACTAAAGAGGTTGATGACTTTGGTAAGTCATTAGTTCATATGGAGACAGCCCAAAATACATGGCTTAATCTTCTTCCTGCTGAAATACAACTCAATATAGCAAGTATTAACCTCCTTAAGTCATATCCTAAAATCGGGTACGCATTTTTAAATGTAAATAATGAGAAATATTTACAGCAATTGAGACAACGATGTGCTAGGAATATCACCCGAGAATACAGCCCTATATATACTAATCTTCCTGATAATATTGACTATATAAATGAATTAAAGCAAATATATGGCCAATTTACCAATTTGGCGTGTAGAGATCATATAGTGAAAGCATTAGAGTTCATATCAATCACAGTTATGAAGGTATATAGCGAAGATGTAAGACCTCATGAAATACCCAGCGAACAGCAAATGCAAACTAGAATTAAGCAAATTGTAAATTGGTGTGGTCCTATATTACAAAAAAATCAGCTTGAATTCAGCAGTTATGTATTTCCTGAATTAAGAGGTGAAATTATGAGAGTCATGTATAAAACACTTATTGATCAACTTAATCATAATGCTCCGAAAGCTAAGATTGCCATTGAAGAAAGCGTGAAGAGAGTGATACACAGTATACCTAAATCATTTGTTGAGAAGTATACAAAGATAAGTAATGGTTCTAATATGGTTGCAGAAAGTGAAAGTCTTTGGAGAAACCATTAAAGCAATTAATATATTTATAATGGTAATTAAGACTTATAAGTATAATTACTTAGCTCAGCTCTTTCATTTAGAACTTTATCTTGATTGAAGTTACCCTCTTCAACTATGCCAGCTGCAATTTTAGTCCCTATGGGTGGGTTAACATCCGAGATATGGTTAGGTAGTTCAGGTAAATCAAATCTATCTTTTAATATAGTTGCTGGCAACAAGTTTCTTTTGTTATCTTATCTCAAAATCATTACTTAATTTGCCTGTATATGGGTCAAGCTCATAGCCTTTGCGGCTATAGGCATAAATTTTACCAGCTTCTTTGTTAAACCCAACGCCACCAAAAGACTGATCATAAATGACTTTTTCACCTGTATATTTATCTATATAATAAGGCTTTTCTATATACCATAATATATTACCATTCAAATCATAACACCAGATACTGCGGTCACTATCAAGTTCAGGAAATTTAGCCTGTAAATGATCTTTACTAAACCCAACTATAACTCTATCATCCATAATAACTGCACTATAAACAGTACATGGGAACAGCACTTCTTTATCATGCACTAAAAATCTATCGGAATATGGGGCAAAGCCTTTTATCATTTTATCTCCCTTCCTTGGCTAAACCAATCTAATTTAGCTTCTTTCATAAAGTAAAACTGAGTACCCATACCTTTGCCTCCGAAGTTCCCCTCTTCAACTATACCAGCTGCAATTTTAGCCCCTATGGGTGGGTTAACATCCGAAATATGGTTAGGCAGTTCAGGTAAATCAAATCTATCTTCTAATATAGTTGCTGGCAGCAAATTTCCTTTGTTATCTTATCTCAAAATCATTACTTAATTTGCCTGTATATGGGTCAAGCTCATACCCCCTTCTGCTATAGGCATAAACTTTACCGGTTGTGGGATTACATCCAACAACATCAACAGGCTGATCATAAATAACTTTTTCACCTGTATATTTATCTATATAATAAGGCTTTTCTACATACCATAGTATATTACCATTTAGGTCATAACACCAAATACTGCGGTCACTATCAAAAGAAGGAAAAATTTCTTTTAAGTGATCGTCTTGAAAACTAACAATAACCCTATCATCCATAATAATAGCGCTATACACCATACTTGGAAATTTCATTAATTTATTATAAACTAAAAATTTATCTGAGCGTGGAGTTAAAATATACATTATTTTATCTCCTTACCTTCTTTAAACCAGTTTGGCTTAGCATCATCCATAAAATAAAATTGTGTACCCATACCTTTACCTCCAAAGTTACCCTCTTCAACTATACCGGCTGCAATCCTAGTTCCTATTGGGGGGGTAACATCAGCTATATGCGTAGGTATGTTAGGTAAATCAAATTTATCCTTTATTTCTAATCCTGACAACAAATTTCCCTTGCTATCTACTACATCGCTACGTAAGGCCATAAATTGTCCTTTTTCTAAAGGTCTAGTAGGATCAGGAATATACATACGCACAAATTCACCATTCATAAATTCCTCATATTTAAAAATAGAAACTAAACTTTCTTTAGGAAAAGGGGGTTTAGGATACCACCGCTCTATTATTTTATTCATTATGCTACCTTTCATCCTTTCTTCTATAGGTACATTATCAAGTAATTTCTTTCCTGATGATGATACAATATCATCAATTCTTACATCTCCAACCTTTACACATTTCCTTTCCCTGATCCAATATTAATATCATCAACTATGCTTGCGTTGGGATATCATTTTTGTGTAGATGATGCGTACCTTTCTTAAAAGCTACGGTTGCCCCTTCTTTAATTAGCTTACCCGCTCCTGCAATCCCTGAAGCCTCAAGAATTGTTTTAAATGCTTCCTTTTGTTCATCGGTAAAGCTTGATTCATATTTGCTGTGAACATCTTTCCAAAACTCATTCTCTTTGCGATATAAATTTTCCTTAGCTTCCTTCCCTATAGTAGCATCATAGAATAAGTCAGCGAAATCACTATTCATTTTCAGGTAAGGATCTATTGCATAACCTAATGCCTTTTCCACCTCATCTATTGCATCCCTTATGAATTGAGCAGTTTTAGGGTTTTCTCGTTTGAATTCTTTAATCCCGCTTCCCGTCGTGTGTAACATTAAGCCGAGAGGAGAGGTTGTAAAATCACCTTCTTTTTGATACTGGGCATATGCTCCTCTTAAGTAGTCATCCAGTAATTCATCATTATATAAATTATATTCTATAGTATAAGGGTTTTCTAAAATATTATTGTTAACATTGTTATTAACATGATGTTCATATAACTCCCATTGCCACTTACTTAATTCGCGTCTCTTAAATTCCTCATATTTCATGTCACCTGCGCGGTTTGCATTATCATTCTCCGCGTCAGTTGTGTAATCATGGTTATCGGATATTCGGGTTGCTTTCACTGAATCCTGTGCTGTGTAACCCGCTTCATTATTACCCCATTGTTGTTCCCCGTCCATCGAGCACATTCCATCTATACAACTATATGTAGTTTGCGAAGGAGACTTAGGGGCATCCTTGTTGCTGCTATCGGGCTCAGGTTGGGTAAATGCGGATTTAGTATCCGTATTATCATTTGCAGGTTTATGGTGCTTATGATTGTTGCTACTGCCTTTTGAGCCCGTTTGTTTACTGGCGCCCCGAGGTAGGATTAATTTTTCTCCTTCCTTAATCAGTATTTTTGTTCTGCCTTGCTCATCAACAGATATCCTATCTTTTAATTTAGGGTTTGCTTCTAAAATATCATCTCTGCTCACCCTATACTCAGCTGCAATACCATCTACAGTATCTCCGGCCACAACCTCATGTATTTTAACCTCAGCGCGCTTCATCGATTCGTCAAGTTTGTTTTTTACATACTCGGTCGTTTCATCATACCTAAAGAGCATATCATCCGTTTGCTCTCTTACAGGCCTCATTCTTTCCGCCTTCTCTTTTTTAGCCTTAGCCTCAGATTCAGCCTTCTCCTTCTCATGCATTTCAACTCTGCTTTTCACAAAGTTTACACCTTCGCTAGCTAGAAACTGTGCTATATTACTTATCCCTTCTTTCTTAACGCTATATAATCCTCCGGTTAATAACCTCACTAGATTATCTTTAAATCTTGATATATCTGAAGAGTAGTCTCCTTTTAATGCTTGACCTATCTTATCACATATCGTAATCAGCCCGACATCTCTTATTGCTTGTGTTGCAGGGCTTACATTAAGCTTTTTAAGTGATTGGCAGTTATTATAATCTATCCCTCCGTTTACTAAATATCCCTGGCTGCTGATCGCATTCATCAGCTCCACCGATACAACTTCGCCGAAACTACTCACTAACTGACTTTGCATCATATTATAACTATTAAGTGCATTTATTTCTGCAAGACTTTTAATCCTTGCTTGCATCTTTTCTATAAAATGATCCAGCGCTTCACTGCTCTTTATACCGTTCATGGCAAGCGTAGTTACTCCGCCGGAAGACTATTCCTCTAAAAACTTATGGCAACCTGCGTATGTATCCTTAAATATCATTCCCGTTAGTTTGTGTTCTTTTACTGCTTTTCTAAGTTTATTCGATCCAATGAATACTAAGCTATCATCTATAGCTATATTTAAATTCCTTTCAGCTAGACAATTTGATTTGTGATAAAAAACTTCGTATTTATCCCAATCTGTTCTAAACCTTTCCGGCTTTAGAACACATTTTTCATGGATTAAAGAATCAAATTTATTCAAAACATTTATTAACTTATAATCTTTAATCACGCTACCATCAGGCATTCTAAGCTCAGTTGGGATTGCCTGGAACTGCCCGGGTGCCCCTTCTTCCAGTAACTTTAGCGCTTTATCATTTGCAAGCGGTATCCTTGTGCTATTAGGTAAAAAATCCCATTTTAATATATGTTCAAGTTTAGCCCACTTTGTATTTTTTACATTAAATATAATATTATTTTTAATATCTAATACTTTACCTTGCATAAAATGTATATGCCACCAGGGCTCATTATTTGTGTTATCATACATGACATATAAAGTTGGAGGACACCTTCCGTCATCATTAATAAACCAAGTTTTTTTTCTTTATCCATTTTACTTCTGCTCCTCAGTCCAATATCGTTTATGTTTATTTAATGCTCTCTCTCCACTCCTAAGCTTAGCTCTCTCTTCAACTATTATATTATGCAACGCTTCTTTATACTGCTCTTGTGTCCATCCTTGCATTTCACCGGTATTAATAGCTTTATCCATCTTATCAGCTAATTTCTCACTTACTATTTTTGAATGTCCTCCTAAGTGTATTGACCTAGTAGGGTGGTGTTCTTCCTTAGTTGGTAAGTATATTTTATTCTTCCTCGATTGCGCATCAATTCCTGCTTTCTCCCATAATTTATGCTCACTGGTTAGCTTGTTTTTATCACTAATAATATGATGTTCTTGGAACTTCTTACCATCAATTGTAAATTCAAGTATAAAATGTATATCCCCGTCATGTATAGGGAAACTTTCTTTGCGGGTGTCTATACCTTCAGGCATAGAAAATCCCGGTAAATGATTAACTTTATCATCAACCGGGAATGTTTCCACATACCAATCAAAGCTTCCCCCATCATCAGGAGTAAATAAAATATCGGGTTTCTGCTCTTCAGCTGGGAAGGTTTCTACATCTGCCTTTTGAGGCTGCCCATGCATAGGATCAGAGCTACCATGCTCGGCACGAAAAGGCCGAGAAAAAAAATTATAAGCTTTTGATAGTGTTACAGCTGCAATTAATATTGCAGCACAAGTAGGATTTTTCAGACAGCTAATCGCTGATGCTCCTCCCCTTAAAACTCCAGCTTCAGCAGCACATGCTTCTTTAGTGCTAAATAGTTTACTAATAAACCCCTTTTCATGTTTAGCCTTTTCATTGTTCAGCTCACTAATTATTAACTCCTTTTCCTTAGGTGTAGATTCGTAGGTTTCTTTTAATATTTCATAAATTTCTTTCTTGAATTTCTGCTTATCTTCTTGTGAAATATTATCGCCGTCTATCTTCTTAGCTGCATCCGTATATTCCTCATGCCATGCTACATTAGGTCCGATCGGTTCCGCATATCTTCTACTAGTAGCACTGTTATATTCTTCACTCCCTTCTCCGCTTGTAAAACACACCCCGTCCGTACAAGTATATGTCGGTTGTGAGGAAGATCGGGGTTCAGCCTTGTTGTTGCTGCTATCGGGCTCAGGTTGGGTAAATTTGGATTTAGTGTCCGTATTATCATTTGCAGGTTTATTGGGCTTTTGATTACTGCTACTGCCTTTTGAACCCGTTTGTTTACTGGCGCCCTGAGGTAGGATTAAATTTTCTCCTTCCTTAATCAGTATTTTTGTTCTGCCTTGCTCATCAACAGATATCTTATCTTTTAATTTAGGGTTTGCTTCTAAAATATCATCTCTGCTCACCCCGTACTCAGCTGCAATACCATCTACAGTGTCACCATCCTTAACCGGATAAACCTCAGGTTCAGCAGCAGATTGAGGTTGCTTTACAAATACTCCGGAAGCCCTGTTAATCCTGTTGGCGGATTTACTCTTCATATCCTCAGCTTCTCTGCGTATTTCATCGGCTATTTTTTTATTTCTCTTTTCTTCTTCTATTTTTTTCTTTTTTCCTTGTTCTATTTTTTCATAAACTGAATTTACAATTAATGAAGAAGCTTGCCCCCCGAGAAAATCAGCTGCCGCTCCCATACCTTCTTTCTGTAATGCATATAGGTTACCGGTCAGTAAATCGACTAAATTCCCCTTGAGATTTTCTTTAGTGCTACTCTGATAATCATAATTAAACACTTTAGCTATTTTATTGCAAATAGTAACTAACCCTGTTTTGTAATTTATTCCGGTCGCTTGTATATTATCACTTAGCACCACTTGGTTTAATGCATCGCAATCTTTATAATTCAGCTCCTGATTTACTATATATGACTGCTGCTCTAAACTTGTCATCAGCTCTACTGAGATCGTCTCTCCAAAATTATGAATTAACCGGTTCTGCATCATAACACCGCTGCTTAATGCGTTATTCGCTGCTAACTTTGAAACTATCCAGTTCATTTCATCAATAAAATGATCTAATGCTTCTGCATTCTTAATCCCATTGAATGCAAGTGTTGTCGCACCGGCAAAGGCGGTATTAGCCATAGATAAGGTTTCTCCCATTTTAGTAAATCCTAACCCTGAAGTTACTACGCCTATTACACTGCTTAGAGTTTGAACTCCGACTCTGGTGCCTGTATCGCTAAATCGCCCATGGTATTTCTTCATTACCTCACTTGCTTGGCTAATCAATGACCTTTGCAAATGATTGTTATTTTGCCATAAATCAGTTGCTATTATTTTTTGTAAATCCGATATATACTTTGCTATTAGGTGTTCGATCTCCGATTTGATCTTTTGCTCAAGTTCATCTTTATCTAAAAATGTTTGTTTCCCTGCATTATAAAGCACGGCACCTAAAGCTGCCGCCCCTACTTGTGTTGCAGCTGCTATCCCGGCAAATTGCATGGCACTCATATCCGCGCCGGCAATTTTACCTATACTATGAAGGTTTTCAAAAATTTCCGCACTTTGACCAAGTTGACCAAGGCCTGCGGTTAGTAAATTAATTGCCGTGCCAATTCCTTTGGATTTCAAATAATTCCCCATATCTATCGGTACACCGTTTATTACCGACATAGCACTTGATATTATGTCCCCGATACCTTGAATAACAAGTCCTTTGGCAAAAAGCATAGCAAATGCTCCGCCGCCCGATGCCATTAGTGCTATGCCGATGCAAATTTGTGCTACACCTAATACCGCTGAAAATACAGTGCCGAACCAATTGCTGTCATCTTCTAACTGAAAAGTTTCTATTTCAAAAAGGACTACTCCAAGCTCGCTTAACTCACTTAAAACTACAGGCTGACTATTAAAGTTCAAATCTTGAGCGATATTGGTAAAAATAGAAGTGCTGTTCGCTTTTATACTAAGAGTATTGTTTAGAAACTCCATAACTGAAGCTGTCGCATTAATATTTTGGCTTACCGACGCTAATGATACATGTCTTTTGACCCTAATCATTTGGTCACCTTCGCTACCGGCCACAATTTTAATGTTATTCTCCTGCAGTTCCATTATCTTTTCATAAACCTTTATAGTATTTATCAATTGCACTATAAGGTCATCTTGAGGGGTAGCTAATTTTTGCATAAGTAAAAAACTAGCCTGGCTTTTTAATTGTGGAATCACATGATTTGAAATTAACTCAATAGCTTTGCCGGTGCTCTCATAAAATTCTCTTTTTACTTTATTGGCTTTCTCTGCATCTTCAAGATCAAATATTGCTCCATCCTTTATTAGCTGTAAAAAACTTTTCGCATTATGTGCAGGCCATGAATATATCGAATCAAGCCTTATAGCTTGATTCAAAAACCCAACAGCTTCAGCTAATGGCTGCTTAACGTCATAATTTCCAAGTAAGGAGTTATAGATGGCATTATATGCAGTATTAAAAGCACTGCTAACACTATCTTTAAGCCAACCAAATAAACTATCATCCTCTGTCCTTGGAGAAATATCAGAAATACTATTATCTAGGCGCATTGATTGCTGCTGATTATGAATACCAAAATAATGCCAGGCTTTCTGAACTAAATGAGTAGGATTTTTCATTAATTGATTTTTTTGGTGTAGTTTCAGAACCTGCTCACTAAAATCAGTGAAGTTACGAAATAGCATTTGTTCCTTAGCTTCATGATAGTTACTTAGTATTTTCCTATCTTCTTCAGAGCTTATTTTACAGACTTGATTTTCATTTAAAAACTGATTCTGCTTATTTAACCAAAATGCCCAAAGATCGGTTATTTCCTTAATTTCAAACTGGTAATTATATAGCTTCCTATCTTCTTGCCATAATAAATAGTATTTACGTAATTCTACCTTTTTAAGCAATTCAGGGGTTATTTCTTGGTTAGTGTTTAGACACTTAAACTCATCATCGGTAAGTAATTTTTCTAAATATTTCTCTTTTGCTTTATCTTTAATTTTGGATTTTTCTTTCTCATTGTTATTCTGAATAATCCTCTGCTGTTCATGTGTATAGCTATCTTCAAGCTCTTTATTAAACATCCTTTCTATTCTTTTCGGAATAACCGAATGATCAGTAAAGCCTTTATACGTTGCAATAAAATGTATGACTTCATGATCTTGCTGATTAAGACTAAGCACAGAGATATTGCTCTTAGCCAATATGGCTCTAATATGCTTATTTACCTTAAGATCAAGTTCTAAGAGCATCTCAGTAATATCAAAATCTGTTACTTGCTTATTTTCATCACTGATGCTCAGAATTATCTTCTCTTGCTGTTTGGATAGGTAAAGAGTTTTTCCGGTTAAGGGATTGTTTTCATTATCGGGATTGCTAAGTTTTAAAATATAGCCGGTAGGGGAGTTAACATGCTTTGCTAAATCAACGTATTTGGTAAAAAGTTTGCCTTGCAGTTCTATCTTTGGTATCTCGCATAACTCTTCTTCTTTTAATTTACTTAGTTCAATATGGTTACGGTAATTATATGAGCAAATAATATCCTGATTGCATTTCGCAAGTAATCCGTGATTAATTAGCACAAGTTGAGCCGAGCCAGGCTCACCATTACGAGCTACACGACCGAATCCCTGATCCTGTACTCGGCTACTCTCAGGAAGGTCTCCCATAATAACGTGTAAACCACCGTTTTTAATAACCTCGCTGCTAATTTGTAAGTCAGTGCCCCTACCGGCTAGATTAGTAGCAATTATTATATCTCCAGGTTCTAATTTCTCCTTATCTTTTACTTTTTTGTCTTCTAGCGCGTTTTCAGTACCATATAGAAAGATTTGATCGTTATCATATCCTGATTCTCTTAAATGGTTTGCTAATGTTTCTACTTGTGCAATTGTCTCAAGAATTACTAATGCAGCCCTCTGCCCGGCTATTTTACTTTGCATGATTTGAATGATTTCTTGATGCCACTGTATAATATTATCAGTAATGATCGGTGGGAATTCATTTAGATCTTTATTAATAAACTGTGGTATCTTTACTAAATCAACTTCATATACTTTTTTTAAAAAATTATGGTGGGGATCATTTCCTAATGTTCCGGTTAAACCGTAAATACTTCCTTTATAGTTAGCAAAATAGCCGACATAAGACATAAACGTACTGATTATGCTCTCCGGAAATATAGTTAGGCCATGTTTAATTTCCAGGAAAGGATGTAAACCATCAGACCAACGTAAATCAGATTGAATTACTCCCGAATCGCTATTAACTGGAGCTATTACAGTAATATTTGCCATCCCGGGTTTCGGATAGGTTACATAATCTATTTTCTCTTGATAGTAATAAGCATTAATAATAGACTTAACCCAAGCAGGCAAATGTTTTTTAACGAAACTTTCTAAATGAATAGGGATTATTACTGACCGGCTTTCACGATCTTCTCCAAAATTAAATAAATGATCTTTTGTATATTGGGTAACAAAAGTTTTTGCATAATCTTCACATGTTTGGTTTAGCGGTATTAATGTAAAGTTTTGCTGGAACTGCTTATACCCCTCTTCACTTAAGTCATTGAGTAAAGTTTCATTCGTTGGTATTGGCGGCTGCTTATATAAACAGTTGCCGGTTTTTTCGTCATGCTGCAATACAGGGGTAACAAGGTGTAAGCCACCCCACATATAAATTAAGACTTGTTTTAATGCTTCAAATCCCGGCATTAAGCTTGAAAGCTGCACCTTCATATTAGTTTGATCGATAAATATATTATCTACTTCATCTGCAATTATCAAATCATAACCACGGCCTAATTTAATGTTAGTAGTTATGTCGCGTAAGCTATCACCAATAAAATGTATTGGATCTCCATATACTATATCGGCTTCATAGCAAATTTTAGGATTATTACCTGTACTTCCTATGTTATGGTCTACAGTAATACCTACTTTTTCATAAAAATCTTGGTATTCTTCCACATCCCGAATAGCAAGTACCGGTGAACTTGTAATTATGTCAACCTGTCGGCCAGATAGTACTTGTATGGTTGCAAACATTGCTATTATTAGTGATTTTCCTTCTCCGGTAGCAATTTGTGCTAAACCACCATTGGGCGACTTAAATAATGATAAAACAGATAATAATTGCACGCTTCTTGGGTAAAAGCCTATTGTATTATAAGCAACTTGCCTCAGCACAGTAAGAACCTCGGCTATATTACTATCATCTACTTTACTAATACTTTGCCGCCAGATCAAAGAATCTTCTTCCGACCAGCTTGATAATTTTTTTGCTATATTATGTTTATCCGCCAGATCAAATATAAAATTACTTTCAACATCATTAATAGGATGCTTATTGGATAATATATTGTTTAATCTACCTTTTTCTTCAGCGCTAATATTATCTAAATATATGCTTTGTTCATCTTTTGCTAAATGGAGTTGATCACCTATAGAATAAAGATAGATTTTATCTGCCTCTTTTGGTTTCGGTGCAGCATTGTTGCTAATTATAATATTATATTTATGTTTCAACCAATTATTGCTGATTTCTTCTATTTTACTCAGTTGATTTTCAAAATACTTATTCTCAATTAATTCTATAACAGTAGGTTTATCTTTATTATTTATTGCTAATTCTTTCAATAACTCATTATGGTCTTTATAGATGAAAAAGTGATTATCTTTTATTAATCGTTGTATTATAAGAGGCCATTCTTCCGGTTCTTTATTAACTAAGATGTCTGCTGCGGTCAAACCATCTCGATCAAATATATTGATTCCAACTTTATAGTCAGCTAATTTTTCTAGGGTTGCAATTAATAATGAAATGTTTTCTTGTTTAGTTTGAGCTAATAAATCTAATAAAGATTCTAAAGGCCAATCGAAATTAAGTAAATGAGTAACGCTAGTTAATAAAATTTTTAGCTCGCTTTCTGGAAGCGTCAAATCCGAACGTCCAGTTAAAGACTTTTTAAAAATAATATTATTTAAATTTAAATAAACATTAGATACAGCAAAACCTGAACCGGCCGCAGATGCTAAGTCACTTTCATTTAAATTATATTTGCCAATAAAGGCTAATAACTCTAACACTTGACTAAAATGAGTAAAACTAATCAGCTTTAATTGTTTGCTAACATCCCAAGCAAATTCCTCAAATTTATCCTGCAAATCATTCCACTCATCTTCATTGAGAATAAAATTAGAATTTGCACCAAAGGAAAATTCAAAAATTTCAGGTGTATTCTGATCAGGTTGATCAGCTTTACTTGCTTTAAATAAATTTCTAATTTCTTTGTGATGGTCATTAAAAAATACTTCTTGAATATTGTTGATATATTCTAAAGCTGAATCGGCCACCTCAATAAAATTTTTATTTCTAGTAATCAAATGTTGTTTAAAAAAGATTTCTAAATAGTCATAATCCTTTAAGTTAATTAACTTAGCTAGTTCTTTACTGATCTCAAGTTTTTGCTCTATATTATCACTATATTTCCATATAAAGATTTTAGCAGCTAAAGCTAAATTTATAGTTTGATCTTCATTTAGCTTGGCTGCATTTAAAATACTGATTATCTTAGCCTGGCTATATTTATTTACTTTTGGTAAAAGTTCCAGTAGATTATTAGCTAATTCCTCATCTATATCCCGTTTCTTACTTAGTTGCTCATATAAATCGAATGCTAACCTCTGCAAGCTTACTTCTTTAGAAGATAAAAATTTGGAAAAATATTTAGTAGTTTCTTCCAGTAAATCTATATGATTTTGTGATAATCTTTTTGCAATAAACACTAAATGTTTAGCTGTATTTACATCATTAGTTGCCAGTATTTTATTTAATACAGGGACAACTAGTTTACTTAATAGGTTTTTAGGTAAGTCTTTATAATTAGCAAGAATTTCAGCTAATAATTCTATAAAATGATTTTGTTCTTTAGTATATGTTTCAATTATCTTATCAATTAAGCTTAAAGGTAATTTATAATCTTTGTTTACAAGATCTATAAGCTTTTGCTCAATCTTAATAAAATCATCATTATTTGCAGATTTGTCTATTAAGCTTTCAATGATTATGCTGATTGTATCTAAAGCGAGCTCAGTATAATCTTTATTAACAAGTAGTATTTCTTCAAAGAATACTAGAGATTCTCCTTTAGGGATGTAATCACCATTTTGAGCAGCATGGGCAAGCGCTCTGAGCAATAAAATTTTATCTTCAACTTTCGGTAAAAATAATTCTAAATTATTATATACTACCTTATCAAACTTATGTGCAGACTTAATAATTGCTTTGGAAAAATTAAGATTAATTAGGTCTTTTAAACTTATATCTATATCTTCTTTATTTAATAATTCGCTTAGAAAAATACTATGTGATGAATTTTCTGCATATTGTAGCGTGTAGTTAATTAAAATGCTTACTATTTGCGAAATAACATTTCGCCCATAATAATTATAGCTTTCGTTTATTTCTTGCTCTAAATACTTAATAGTTTTTTCATTTATCTTATATGAATAGTCTGATGAAAGTATGGAAATTATATACAAATCTAATTCTGCTAATTCATCCCCTCCCATACCTAAAAGATTTTCAATTTCTTGGAGAGAATAATTAGCAATTTGACTTAGGTTATATTTTAATAAATTAACTTTATCTGCGCCTGACTTTTCATCCAAATATATATAATCAGATAAAAACTTAATACTAGATTTGGATAAAACAGATTTATTCCAATTATCTAGTTGGCACTGCTTATCTCCACTCGATGTGCTAAGATATAATAATGTAGGGTGCTCAAAAAAATATTTATTAGGTGCATTACACTGAATAATACCTTCTTTCTTATATAAATTTAAATTTGACCACCAATCTAATGGCTCAGATCCCGAGTTAAGCTCATTAAAATACTTATTATCGAAAACTAAATCTATTAAATCCATAACTAACTGTAAAAGAATAATAAAAATAAGCCCAAATCAACAAGTAAAAGGGCTTAAAAAAAGGGTTTAAATAGTATATGTAAACTCTTGCTGATTACCAAAAAAGGTTTCTATTGAAACTCCGGGATCAGTATCTGGAGAGGTATTGTCATTATCATTACCCGTAGCAGTACCATAAATTGTTTGGCCTGGATGCTCTTGCTTCCCTACTTCATTTTCCACATTTATTTTTATATTTAATTTCTTCTGCTCAGTTAGTAATTCCTCAAGCTTTTTTTCTATTGAAGAAAAATCTATTATGCCTTCTTCATCAATTAATTCTTCAATTTTTTTTGCTTCGGCTTTTATCTTTTCTTCCTGCTGCTTAGCTTCTTTAGCAAATTCATTTGCTTTTTGATTAGCATTATTTTTTTCTGTTTCCTTGTGTTTAATATCTTCATTTAACTTATTTTTTTTTGTGTCTCTTGCAATATTTCTTTGTTTCACTTGATTTAAACAAGCTTGAGCTGGTGAGTGGCCGCAAATACTTATACTCTCATATTGCCCATTCAAAGTAGTCTTTTCATCTTCTGCTTTTTGTTTTGCAGTTTGTGCTAAATTTGATTTATTTAAATGCTCTTTTTGTTGGTTGTCTGCTTGGCTTTTAGCCTTTTGTGCTTCAGTTTTTACTTTCTCAGCTTCAGCCTTAGCATTTTCTGCTTTAACCTTAGCTTTTTGTGCCTCAGTTTTTACTTTTTCAGCTTCAGCCTTAGCATTTTCTGCTTGGCTCTTAGCTTTTTGTGCTTCAGTTTTTACTTTTTCAGCCTCAGCCCTAGCATTTTCTGCTTTAATCTTAGCTTTTTGTGCTTCTCCCTTTATTTTCTTGTAATCTTCTGCTGCTTTTAGCTTGGCTTTGAAACTAATAATATCTTCTTCTACTTGCCTTAATTTTTCATCTGTTGAGATTTTTGCCATATTTCCTCTTCTTATTTAATATTTTTCTCGTGTATGCCCAATTATATAAATCTTATGGCTAATATAATGGTTACAACTATATTAAGTTAACTTATAAAATATTGAATTTCAGTAAATAAAAGTATTTTGTATTAAGTTTATTTAATGGCAATATTTCAACTAAATTAATATATAATTAACATAAAATATGTACTTTTTAAATATTTGTCAAATGTGATCTTTATTAAGAATGTTAGGTTATTTGTTAAAGTAGATAGTAAGGTATATGTAATTTATTATTTTTGAATTGACGTAAGGCTTACTTACTATATTTTATTTTTAACTATATAATTTTGAAATTTATTTATGATTAACTATGATTGTGAGCATTACCTGCAAGAAAATATAGACTTATATGATGAAATGTATGCACCTTTTGAAGTATGTACTTATAAAGATCGAGAAGTTATAAATGATATAAGAAACGCTATTGAGAATTTGAGTTTAGCAAACTATTCTTTTTCAACCTTTAGTTTAGGTTTATCTGATTTAGATTATTGTGTGTTAGATAAATTAAGTATAAGAGAATATAACACCACTACTAATTATGCTGATTTATCCTCACTCATAGGTGATACTACATCTTTTATAAAATTATTAGCGCTTGATAGTGAAAACGATATAATTGCTAATTATATTTCGAAGCTAGCTACTAGAATTGTAAATAACATCATTGATGCCTCTGATTACCTGCAAGCTTGGAGTTATATCAGATCAGACGTTGACCCAAACGGGTTTGGTAGGTATGGTGAATATAATTTTTTAACTGATAATGATGATGCCCCCGACTGGCATATTGATAAAAGTTTTGAAGAGATGATTTACCCTAATGCTGTACCTACTAAGGATCAGCTTACCTTTATTTTTACTTTAAAAGGCAATTCAACCTTATTTCATGCTGCTAGTGATGAAATTCAGCGGAGTTTTCTTAATAGCGCCATTGATCTGGATATAGTCTATGGGACTGATCGTAAATTTAATACCACAGCTCAGAATCTTTTTGATATATCTGATGCTTATTCGGCCAAGGTAGGTGAAGGCACTGTTCATGTTGCAGGGAAAGCTCATGGAACAATACATACGGCTCCAAACCATCATGAAAGACTTGTTGCCATAGTCGTTCCCGAAACTAAGGAAAATATAGAAGGTTATCGCCATTTTATAAAAAAAATGAACGAAAAATGGATGCAGGAATTTATACAAGATGATAAGTAAAGCAGATTATTTCTATATAGCTCTATCTTCCTAAATTTAAAAGTAGAAATAATAAATAAGCTTGATAACTAATAACCATTTATTAAAACTATTAAATCTTTCCTTTCTCTTATACTAATCACGAATTTAGAGAACCATAGCATACCCCCATGTTTAGGGCAGGTCATTACAAATTATACCGGTAATCTCTACATATCCTGAATTTAGCACAGCAGCTCTCCTTAGGCATTTATAGCCTTTAATTAAAGTTTGACTTTTAATAAAGAGTCTGAGAGAATTTTAACTGTTTTTATGTCTATCAGACTCTTTGAGCTAGGAGGGAAGTATTGCAGTATTTCCCTTAGCTTCGCTTACAGACAGTTACCTCTACATCAAATACTAGTCAACTCCTTTTCTTAATGATTATATACTTGTAACCAAGGGAAACCCTAGCTTGCAGTAGAATTGCTATTTTAGTTTTTATACTATTGACTTATAATTGCAGCAATATGAGATGTAACATTCCCTGCTGCTTCAATTACTGCTTCCGGCATGAGATGGGCATAACGAGCAGTCGTTTGCACTTGAGAATGACCAAGCAGCTTTCCGATCATAGGCAAACTCATCCCTTGAGAAACAGCAAAAGAGGCAAAGCTATGACGTAAGTCATGAATGCGCAGCTCTGCTTCAAGCCCTGCTTTCTTCTTGATATTTTGCCAAGTTTTTCGCATATTATTTAAACAGGTTAAAGGCTTTTTTCCCCAAATAACATAAGGATTATCTTTAGGTAGTAGCGGATGAGCTTTTATCTCTTCCAGCAAACTAATCACATTAGCTCCTATATGGACAATACGAGCGCCGGTCTTAGAGTCAGGTAGGCGTATACAGGAGCTACTGTAGTCTATATAATCCCATTTCAAAGTTTGAATCTCCCCAAGCCTGCAACCTGTATAAAGGAGAAGCTCAATACAATAGACAGCTGATATATTTTCTTTTTTACCGTTTTTAAGCTCAGCTAATACTTGCCCTAGGCGCTTAGCTTCATCTTTATTAAGGTATAACTCACGCTTATGCTCTGTATATTTTTTTATATGCTTGCAAGGATTAGTGCCGTCTGCTCTTAAGCCCCATAATTCAGCCATATTAAACATAGTAGATATGGCAGCTAGGCAGCGGTTTGCGCCATAAGGTGTTTTTCGTAAAGAAAGGTGAAAACCGGCAATATCAGCACGGGTAACTTTAAAGACATTTATATTCCCTAATAATGGAATTATATGCTTATCAAAGTAATGGTGATAGATTTTTGCGGTACTTTTCTTACAATGCAGTGCTATATAATCCTCTAAAAAACGTTTAGATAGTTCTTTTATTGTAGGTTGGTTTAGATTCTGCTTTTTTTCTTCCTGTGGATCTCTTCCTTCTTTAATTTTAGCCAGCATGGTAATCGCTTTATCTCTAGCTTTCTCTGTAGTTATAATACTGTGTTGTCCTAGTGCTAATCTTTTAACGGATTTATTAGCCATATATTGTAGGTAGTAATGGCGCTTGCCTGTAGAGGATACTCGAACGCAAAATCCCGAGACTTGGCTATCAAATATAAAATAAGGTTTTTCCTTTACCTCAGCTTGTTCAATAACTGTTTTAGTTAGCTTTGTCATTTTTTGTTTTACTTAGGTTTTGCTTATAAATTCAGGTATTACCGTACAAAGGCTTGCAAAGTCAACCGGAATTAAGTGCTTATAAAAGTGGTTAGAAAACAAAATAATCAAATCGAAATGAGAGTGTAAAAAGATAATCTCGTGTACTAACCGTGTACTAAAGAGGGAGAAAGTTTCTAAGTATAATATCTAAATAATGAGAAGAAAAAAGCTACTAATATATTCGTAAATACAATAGGTTAGGGCGAAGGTAAGAAGGTAGATAAAGTAATTATGAGAAAAACAGATAAAAAACAATATTTTACAAGCTAAGCTATTGAAATATATGGTGCGCCCGAGAGGAGTCGAACCCCTAGCCTTTAGATCCGTAGTCTAACGCTCTATCCAGTTGAGCTACGGGCGCTTCGTAAGCTAAAGGGAGAATTTAATAATAAAACTTGGTTATGTCAAAGGAAATATAAAGTGATGTATAAATCTCTATATTATAAAGGGTGTGAAACTAATTTATAATTATAAAATTTTACCTTTTTCTGATAATATACTGCTATTGCTTTCCGCTTTTTTTGTTAGTTTAGGAGATGATAATAGGAGAATTCGGCTCTAACCCCTTTTTCCGTTTATATAGTATGGAAGAACCATGTTGTTGTGTGAATGAATTTTCGGCAGGTCTCTTGTACGAAACTTGAGGCGGCGCCATATATCTGATTTCTTCAATTGTTGATATTATTACTTGATTTCTAAGTATGGTTGAGGTTTGCATACCGCTAAACATAACACTTGTAGGGGGCAGTTGGAAATTTTGAGTTATTGTGTTTTCTTTGCACGGTTCGGCAATTCCTAATTCTGCTTCTAAGGCATATACTCTTTCTTTTAATTTCTTAATTTTTTCTTTTTCAAGCTTATCACGTCTATATATTTCTCTTAGCTCTGATTCATAAGCAGTGGAACCATCGGATAAGATTGCTCGTGCGGACATGATATATTCCGGATAACTTAATCCTATTTTTGCAGCGCAGGTTGTGTTTAAACCATTATTATGACTAATTATGAATAAATTTATTAAATGCTTCTTTGCTTCTTCAAAATCATACAATTTAGCCAAATTCAAAGGTGTATTACCTTCATTATCTCGAATACTAATTTTTGCTTTTAAATCATATAAGAATTTTATCTCAACTTGGCTGTGAATGTTATATAATACGGCAATATGCAAAATAGTTTGGCCGTCTTCATTTCTTAAATTTATAAGTTCAGGAGATGTTTTTAATATAACTTTTAACTTAGTATAATTATTTGTATCGCTTTTGATTTTATTTAAAAGGTTTATATATTTTTTGATTGTTAAAAAATCACTTAGTCTTTTGCTGACATCTTGCGGAGTTTTGCCTTTATTATCTTTAGCATTAATATCTGCACCTTTTTGTAATAAAATCTTTATTAACTTCGTTTCGCCGTAAATTGCCGCTAAGTGCAATACGGTATGACCGTTATCATTTCTAAGGTTTATAAATTCAGGGTTGTTTTCTAAAATTAAAACTGTTTTGTTAAAAATATTATTTAAATAAGTTATTCTATCTCTTATAAACGTAATTTTTTCAACTATATATACTTTAGTATTATTTAAATAATCAACATATTCTTTTGCTTTTCGAAGTAACCCAGCTACATCTTCAAATATAGGTTCTCTGCTAAGACTGTCCACTTTCCTGTTTGCCTTAATTAACTCGATTTGCCTTAAAGGGTAGGTTAAAGCAAGATCTAATGCAGTTCTATGTTCGCTGTCTCGGGCGCGGATATTCATATTCGGAATTTTAATAAGTAATCTTACTATAGAAAGACGGCCGTTCTGGGCAGCCAAATGCAAAGGAGTTTCTCCTCCAGAGTTTCTCGCATTAACATTTGCTCCTTTTCTTATTAAAAATTTTGTAAAATCTTTATTTCCGTAAAGCGAACTTAAATGTAGGGCTGAAAAATTATTACTATTTTTAATGTTAATATAAGTGGTGTGACTCTCTAAAAATTCTTTAATTTTTTGTATCCCTTCCGTTAACATGCCGTAGCGTTTGTTTACTAATCTGTCTAATAAACTTATATAATATTGTATTGGAGTTAAAGGCACGGAAGTTTCAGCAGTATTTTGAGCAAAGTTATAATTTTTCATTTCACCCTTGAACTAATATAGTAAGAAAATTGCCATAAACATTACTATATTAAGTGATAATTTAACATAACTTTATTAATTATGAAGACCGAAAAATAAAAAGAGCCGGAGGAAAACTCCGGCTCTTGAAATAAAAGTATAATATTAAGTATTATTTCTTTTCATCGTCTTTAACTTCTTCAAATTCGGCATCTACAACTTTTTCATCATTTGTATTATTTGAAGAAGCATTATCCGCTCCCGGTGCATTTTGAGCCTGAGACTCCTGATACATAGCCTCGCCGATCTTCATTGAAGCTTGGCTTAATGCATCGGTCTTAGCTTTAATGTCTTCGGCATCTTCACCCTCTAATGCTTTTTTCAAGGCTTCAATTGCAGATTCAACTTCAGATTTGGTTTCAGCTGCAACTTTATCACCATGGTCTTTAATGCTTTTCTCTATTGAATAGATCAAGCTGTCCGCATGATTTTTAGCTTCAATGAGCTCTTTGCGTCTTGCATCTTCGGTAGCGTTTTCTTCAGCGTCTTTAACCATTTTTTTGATTTCCTCATCGGATAAACCGCCGGAAGCCTGGATAGTTATCTTCTGCTCTTTACCTGTTGCCTTATCGGTTGCCGAAACGTGTAATATACCGTTGGCATCAACATCAAAAGTTACTTCAATTTGAGGCATCCCACGCGGAGCAGGGGCTATTCCTTCCAGGTTAAATTGGCCTAAGAATTTATTAGCTGCCGCCATTTTTCTTTCACCTTGGAACACTCTAATGGTTACTGCGCCTTGATTATCTTCAGCAGTAGAAAATACCTGGCTCTTTTTAGTCGGAATAGTAGAATTTCTTTCAATAAGCGGGGTGAATACGCCGCCTAGAGTTTCAATCCCGATTGATAGTGGAGTAACATCAAGTAATACAACGTCTTTTACTTCGCCGGTTAATACCGCGCCTTGAATCGCGGCTCCGATTGCAACTACTTCATCAGGGTTCACACCTTTATGAGGCTCTTTACCGAAGAATTGTTTAACGGTTTCTATAACTTTCGGCATTCTGGTCATACCGCCTACTAACACAACTTCGTCAATTTTGCTTGCGTCAATGCCGGCATCTTGAAGAGCTGCTTTACAAGGGTCAATAGTGCGCTTAATTAAATCATCTACTAATCCTTCGTATTTAGCTCTGGAAAGCTTGATATTCAAATGTTTAGGCCCTGTGCTGTCCGCTGTGATATAAGGTAAGTTAATATCGGTTTCAACAGTATTGGAAAGTTCAATTTTAGCTTTTTCAGCTGCTTCTTTTAAACGCTGAAGTGCTAATGGGTCTTTGCTTAAATCAATCCCGCTATCCTTTTTGAATTCTTCAATTAAGAAGTTAAGTATTCTTAAGTCGAAGTCTTCTCCGCCTAAGAATGTATCTCCGTTGGTAGATTTAACTTCAAATACACCTTCGCCGATTTCAAGAATGGATACATCAAATGTACCACCGCCCAAGTCATATACAGCAATAGTTTTAGTACCTTCCTTATCTAAGCCGTAGGCAAGTGCAGCAGCAGTTGGCTCGTTAATGATTCTAAGTACATCAAGCCCTGCAATTTTACCTGCGTCTTTAGTCGCTTGCCTTTGTGAATCGTTAAAATAAGCAGGAACGGTAATTACCGCTTTAGTTACTTTTTCACCCAAATAGCTTTCCGCGGTTTCCTTCATTTTTTGTAAAGTAAACGCACTGATTTGGCTCGGTGCATATTTTTCACCCTTAGCTTCCACCCAAGCATCTCCGTTTGTCGCTTTTACAACCTTATAAGGCACTTTGCTTGCCAACTCTTTAGTTCTTGGATCATCAAAATTACGCCCTATCAATCTTTTAACCGCAAAAATGGTGTTATGCGGGTTAGTTACCGCCTGGCGCTTCGCCGGTTGACCGACTAAACGCTCACCTTTATCGGTGAATGCAACAATTGAAGGTGTGGTATTCGCGCCTTCGCTATTATGAATTACTTTGGGGTTGCCGCCATCCATAATTGCTACGCATGAGTTGGTGGTACCTAAATCTATACCAATAACTTTACTCATATTTTCCTCAAAAAATTATTAAATAATATTTTATGAGATGTATATAGTTCATACATTTTTGATTACAAGGGTAGGGCTAATAAAATTTTAAACTAAGGATATTTACTATAACTTTGGAAAAGTAATATGAGATAATATTTTACTCATCCATACATTTCAGGTAGAAAAGTAGTATTATTATTAAACTTTAATATTATTTTGGAGTTCAGCTTGTTATAAAAATGGTTTTATAGTATAATTTTTATCAATAGCGGTGAAATACCAAAGATTAAATATTATGACCAAAAAAAATAAAAAAACATTGTCTTTGAGTAAAGAATTATATAAGGCGATAGATTCAGCTGCATATCTTATTTCCAAGATTACAGGCCAGGATATCTCCCTAATTAAATCTAAAAATGAAACCGAGATCCTTCAGTACTTAAACTTTCTTTTAGAGTCTGAAAAAAAAGAAGAGAAGTTTTTAAATTGGCGAAATGATAAATCTTCAAGTCATGATGTGAATACTGATAGCCATGGTTATCAAATGGTAGCTAAGGGAATATATAATCCTAAGTATAAAGCATACGGCACAAATAAATCTTTACATGATTTTATAAAGTTCTTTTCGGCTCGTCTTGGAGAAATGGCTTTTCAAAGAGCAGTGAACAGCCGGTTTTCCGCTAATCTCTCAAACCCTTATGCAAGTATAGCTCAGCCCATTGAAACCAATGTTTCCAGGGTTAATTTAAGTAGATTGGACTTACAAAATTTGTTATCACAAATTCCGATACTTAGAACTAATGATAATATTCCCTCCAGAGGAATTTAAATCTAATGATTTATTAATAAAAAAAGAGGCTATAAAGCCCCTTTTTAAAGACATCGGTCATATGACTAAAACTTAATCATAATTTCTTTTCCTGTCTAATTTTCTTCTTCTTCTAAAGGCTTCTTGTCCTTTACGAACTCGAACTTCGGAAGGTTTTTCGTAGAAACGACCCATCTTCATAACTTTAAAAACGCCTTCTCTTTGCATTTTTTTCTTTTAAAGTTTTAAGTGCCATATCCACGTTATTGAAGCGAACTAGTACCTGTACCAATGTAACAACCCCCTTTCAGAAGGAATATAAGTTATAAAAAAGATGCATAAAGCATCTCATAATACTTATTATTATACATGAAATAAGCTTTAAATCCATATAATTAATCATAAGTTAAAAAAGAAATTTCTCTAGCTTTTTGGATGAGTTATATTATAAATGCTGCAAAAGTTGATTTAACCGAATTTTGTAAAACTATGACTCAGATTGATTCGCTTGTTGAGAATAAACAAAGAAACCTAACCTACTTACTTGGAGTGTTTTGGTTTATAATGAATTTAGTCGCCAGTGTTTTTAACGATGTGATTGTTAAGTTCGTGGGTCTAAGGTTACCTTTTTCTGAAGTTGCCTTTTTTAGATTTTTATTCGGCACTTTAAGCTTAGTTCCATTAATTTTATATTACGGTAAAAGTTCTCTTAAAACTTCAAGAATAAATGTGCATATAATAAGGGGTGTTATTTTATTTTTTGCCATAAGCATGTGGTCATGGGGGGTTAATACCGTGCCTATTACGGTTGTGACTATTATGGGTTTTACTATCCCTATGTTTGTATTAGTGCTTGCTCCTCTGTTTTTAAAAGAAAAAGTTAGTCTGGAGTTGTGGCTAGCCACCCTTATCGGGTTTGTCGGAGTATATGTTACTTTAAATCCCCATCATGCTTCATTTAATCCGTATAGCTTAGTGCTCATACTTGCGGCTCTTATGTTTGCTTCGCTCGATATTATAAACAAGAAGTTTGTAGTGCAGGAAACCATGATAGGAATGTTATTTTATTCTGCGCTGGTAACTACTCTGCTCGGTGCATATCCGGCATATAAAGTTTGGGTTGAGCCTACTGCTAAAGAGGTGATGCTCTTAGCTTTGCTCGGGGTAGGGAGTAACTTAATTCTTTATTTTATATTGAAAGCCTTTACCCTGGTGAATGCTTCAAGTTTATCTCCCTATCGTTATCTTGAACTGGTGTTTTCCGCTTCAATCGGTTATTTGCTATTTGCCGAAGTGCCCCATGCTACAACGCTTATCGGCTGTGCAATAATTGTGCCGGCTAATTTTTATATTGCTTATTGTAATATAAAAGCCAGAAAATAGTATTTATTATACTTATATAGTAGGAAGTTTGTTAATAAACTGTATACAATACAACAGCTAAAGCTTAATATTAAAATACTTTAAATATTATTTGCCCTGATGTTATTATAAGTTAGATTTAAATATTACTTATAAATAAATTAATAAAGCATATATGGTAAATATACATAATACTGCCCAGCCCGGTAAAGCCTCCAGCATTTCCGACGACAATAAATGCATAACCGATATAGAGTTACAAAACTGTTATATAGACAGCTTTGCCATTCTTGTCATACCTGTTATACTTTTATCTTCATCTTTCTGCGGGAGAGTTAGCATTACAATGACCGCAGTAACTTCTGTATTTGCGGTTATCAAAGCGGGAGGTTGCTACCTTAAAGAAGTATGCGCTGAAATTAATGAAGGAAACTATGAGTTGATGCCGTCTCAAATTCATCATCTAAGAGATATTGAATTGCCTTATTCTGAAGATGATATGAATATATTCGGCAATAATACTTATATATCGGAATCAAGTGAATATTATTAGGCTTAATTTATTTAAATAGACTATCTAACGCCAATGAGTACCTTAATAAAATTTTAAACACTAGGATTAGAATATTTTAACTTATACATGAATTTTAACTATCTTTAACGTATTAAAGTGGTTAAACAATTATTAGGTTAGCGATATAGTTTGATATACTAATTTCATCTAATTTAAGTTTTGGAGGTTCCCCATGGCCAGATATTCACGTAAATATACTCATAAATACGATAAACAAACTAAATCCCCGGGAGATTATGCATTTAAGATTGCAGAGAAAATTGCTCCCGAGTCTGATGTTTTAAAGGCATCATTTATAACGCTCAGTACATTTGCTCAAGGAGCAGCTATAGGAGGGATGGTTTCAATATTTACTACTCCGTTTATCGGTGTACCGGTAGGTTTGTTATATGGTTCATATATAGCTAACAGTGATAAATTATTTAACCTTTATGAAAAAGTTGTTACCAAATCCAGCGTTGAGGATTCAACGATTAATACTTTTGTAGGACTTGATGCAGTTAACTCCGGAAATCTTGAGTGCCTGGAAAGCTTTGCGGTTTCAGCCAACATACCTGAAACTAAGGCGGACACACATTTAGATTCGTTTCTCCCTACGCATAATGATACCTTTACTGCCGAACCAATGTATCATGATTTAACTAATGTTGGGCTTTTTTTGAATACTGATACTAATACTAATACTGATTTAAAACTTGCTGAGTTATTTCCAGGTTATATTATTGAAGTAACATTATAGTATAAAATAATATAAAATTGCGAAATTGTTATAAAATTGGCTTGAGTATAACTTTTACTTGAGCCTATTTTATTTTAAAAAGCATTTTATTTATTATAATTTTATCTATGATATATTGTTTAAATTAAATTTTTGATATTAACAGATTGTGGCTATGGGCAGTGTAGTTGATAATATTTATAACTTTATAGAAGAGGTGAGCCCTTATATAATAGTTGAAACTTTTATAAATATTGCGGAAAGCAATTTAGATCCCGATTATCATTTTGCTTTTGATAAATATAAATTTTCTTTCTTAACAAGTATTTCTTACTCCATCGAAAAAATATTATTTATGAATCAAGAAAATTATCATCCTGACACGGGAGTATTTAATTTGGTATCTACTTTCACTTACTATTATTTGAATATAATTGTAAGATTCTCGAATACCGAGACATTTAAAGATATTTATTTTGATAGCCCGATCTCTCCTCTTTCGCATTTTGTAGTGCAAGGAGCTTCCTTACTTTATTTAGATAGATGTTTGATATCTTTATATTCCGCCGGCTTTAAATCTGAAAACAATGCACAAGATAATGCTATATGCTCTGTAACAAACGATCTCATAGGTATTTACAGCAGCGATGAACAGCAAAGACCTTGCCCGGAGTATGATATTTGTTCACAGTCGGATAGCGATAATGTAAATGCAATAATATTCGAAATATTTTAAATTTTTATTACGGCAGTAAAAGATATTAATAAAATTTTAATAGATTTATTCTGGTTATTTTTATTTAATTTAATTAAAATGCTCTGATTATAAAAAAATATTAATTATCTGTTATGAGAGTTGATAAAAGTATATCGAATAATTTAATTGTAATAAATTCAGCTAACTCGCCTTTATTTAAGCGTATTGAAGTTGCAGCCTGCTTTATTAAGCGGCTTAACAAGCATGGATTCAATAATATTGCTGTAATAGCAGGAAATTCCGGTGACTTGCAAAGGTATGTAGCGTCTTTTCCTAAAGAAGTATTATTTATTGAAAGCCGAAATGATATTGAGCTTGCAAAAAATATTTTAATAGATTCTGTGGCAATCTTAAAAGAAGATTTATATAAATTAGCGCCTTATATTATAGCCGTTAATGAGGCTAAAAATTCATTTAGGATAAAAAATTCAGCAAAAGTTTTGCTTGTGGATTTTGATTTGAATAATAGAGGGATCTTAAACGAATTATCAAGAAGAGCTTTCTGCGGATTTACTATTCGTTTCGGAAAATCTAATGATTCTTTGTCCGAAAAAAATGTAATTAAAGCTGCAAAACATATTAAAGAAAAATTTACAATAAAAAATGATAAATTTATTGATGTCTCGTGTGAGCCTACTGACTATTATAAACTTAAAGATTATCAACCTGTTCCACTCACGGTTCTTCCTAAAAATGTACTTTCTGATTATACAGCTACACAAGAAAAACATAATGCTTCCATTTCACCGATTATAAGCATGCCTTCGGATAGCAGCAAACCTTACATACAAGGTTCAACGAGATCTGTGCATAACAATGTTCATTTTTATACAGGTAAGAAAGAAGATACTGAATTACAGAAAAATTTTTCCCGATATATTGAAAAGTATTCTATAATTTTAGGTAATATAGCTAGAGGTTCAATAGCTAATCAAAAATTATTTGATCTACCGAATAAAATAGAAGCTGAGATTTTTGTTGGAAATTATATTGTATCTCTATCTGCATTAGTGCAATCATTGTTGCCTGGAATAGCAGAGGAAAAAAGCTTATTATCATACCATTTAGAAGCTAATCCGAATGGTTATTTAGAAGAAGCTATTCTAAGGTTTTATAAGGTTATGGATGAAATTATTTTGGTTCTAGATTATCTTAGCAAAATTTATACTCATAGTTTTGCTGAAAAATTTATTAAAAATTTAACTATAACATTAAAAGATTTTGAAAGATTTTCTGATCTTCCATCTGCTGAAATGATTGCTGAACAACTAAATTCGGAAAACCGGACTTTACAACCGGAAATGCAACAAACTTCATCTGAAAATTCAATAGCATTAAGAAAAGAAGAAAAAGGTAAAGAAAAAGAAGACTTCGGCACTGATACTGAAGATGAAATAGATGAGAAAGAGGATGTAGTAGTGATATCTCATGTCGGCTCAATTAAAAGAAAGTGGGTAGATAAGGTTATAAACAAGGGCGCTGATACCAAGGAAAAGCCTTCTAAAAAGACTAAAAGCTATGTTGAAGAAGAAACAAAGCCTTCGGATTCGGCTGGTGAAAGGGAATCATTAAGAAGAAGCAAACAATCAGATGATTTTTCCAGAATGTAAAAATTAAATTACTTTTGCTTTTTATTAATATTTATTTAGTTGAAAATGTAATATTTATCTTTGCTCAGCAAGCAATTCGATATCTGATATGAGTAGTGAGACAAAGGATAAATTTTTATAAATAACATGATTTTAGATAATAAGTTCTATTTTAGTGAGTAAAAGTTATTAATAAATATTTAATAGCTTTATTCTGGTCTTTTTATTGAATTTAGTTAAAATGCTCGAATTATTAAATATTTAATGTTTGTTATGAGAGTTGGTAAAAACACCTGTGATAGTTTAATTGTAATCAATACAATTGACTCACCTTTATTTAAACAAATTGAAATTGCTTCCGAGTTTATTAAAAGCCTTGAGGAGCAGGGTTTTAAGAATATTGCATTAATAGCCAAAAACCGAAATATTTTAAAAGAATATACAAACTATTTTCCTAAGCAAAAAATAATTGTCGGAAATCAACGTAAAGTTGAGGTTGCGAAGAATATTTTAAAAGAAAATATGGTTAACGATATTCCTAAACCTGCTATAAATATACTTACACCCTATATTATATCGATTGATCAAGCTAAGAAATTTTTTGATATTAAGGATTTAAATAAAGCTTTGCTTATTAATTCAAATGTAACGTTTAAGGAAATTTTGACACAGTTATCATTTAGATCTTTTTGCGGAGTTATGACTTGCTTTGAGAATAACGACGTCTCTATTGACAAAAATGTTTTATCTGCAACGGCCGAAGCTATAAAAACTGATTTTACGGATATAAATGATAGATTCGTTGTTACTTTAATAAGGCCTGAGCATTTAAATAATTCTAATAATTATCCTCCAATTTTTCCGCCTTCTCCTGCTATAAAAACTAATATTCCTACTTATACGGTTTTTAGAAGCAAGCCCTTTGTTTTTGCTTCGGCAAGTGATGTTTCGGTTATCAGTCAATCTTATGAGAAAGCTTTTACAGCAGAGCAAAGCAATAATGATTATTTTAATTCAATTAATAAAATAACTCCTGAATTCCAGGCGAAGCTTTGGGAGCGTATTGAAAAATACTCAATAATTTTAGGCAATATAGCTAAAGTTTCCGCTATGCATAAAATATTACTAGGTTTACCTAATAAAGCGGATTTTCAAAATGTTACCAAAAAATACATTACAGCCATAGTTCCGGTTATAAAATCTTCTTTGTTGAAAATTGAAGAGGAAAAAACTTTACCATATATGGCCGAAGCTAAATTATATTTATATTTACAAAATGGTCTTAATAAATTTTATGATTTAATATATTATTTAGATCGTGAGATTCATCATCTTATAAATAATTATACTTATGATTTTGCGGAAAACTTCATTAATTTGCTATCCACAACATTAGCTGAATTTGAAAAATTTTCAACCATTCCATCTGCCGAAATGTTTGTTAATAATATGAATTTAATAAACTTAAGTTCGCGTTTGAACACAGGGCAAATTTCCTCAGAGAATCCGATTTTATCGACGGAAGAAGAAAAGGAGAGAGAAATGGAAGATTTAGGTACCGACACTGAAGATGAATTTGAATTTGATGAAAAACAAAAAAAAGATGAATTTTTAGAAAGCGGGAAAATACCTGTCATTACAAAAAACAGGGAGAGAACGTGGCGCATGATTGTCGGGATTGAAGATGAACCTGATATCAGTGTTCCCCAAGAAGTTTTAAAAAAACCTAAAATTAATACTACTAAAGATAACTTCTCTGTTAATCCCATAAGTGTAAGAGAATTATTAAGACAAAGTAAAAAATCAGGTGACAAAATAATAGAGAGAGTTTAAAGGTTGAGAAAGAAAAGTAACTTTTTCACATTTTATAGTATTAAGCTTTACTTTAAAAATTATTAAAAAACTATATCGGATGCTTAAAGTTTATTAAGATGTAATTGAAATGAAAATACTGATATTTCTAAATAAAAATATTAAATAACTTGCTCAATTATATCAAAAAATTTTAAATTCCTGATTTTATTAGTTGTAATTTTTTTTAAAATGTGAAACACTTAAAATGTTAAATGTCAATGTATGAACGAGGTTTCAATGAAGAATAATTACTCTACTTTAATAAAAAGTTTCCTGTTTGCTTTACTACTTGCACCTTTCTCTATGAACTTAGCGCATGCATACTCCACCCAGGATGTAGTTGTAAGCGGAAACGGAGATAAAGTTCGTACCGGATCCGGTGATTGCTTAAGAAGCAAATGGGATGTAGGTAATGACAGATGTATCGATGAACAAGAGCCGCAACCGCAAATTAAAGTTGTGAGAAAAGTTATCGGAATGGATGAAAGAACGGTTTACTTTAACTTCGACAGTTCTGTAATTACTGAAGATGAAAAGCATAAACTTAATGCTCTTGCTCATACTTTAAAGGAGCACAATATTAAAGCAGTTAAGATTTTAGGCTTTACCGATAGAATCGGCTCTGATGCTTATAACTATGCATTATCTAAAAAGCGTGCCGATGCCGTTAAAAACTACTTAGATTCTAAAGTGGCTATTGATAGCAGCATTCTTATTGAAAGAGGCTTAGGTAAACAACAACAAATTAAATCATGCGACGGTGTTAAAGGTAAAGAGCTTATTAATTGCTTGAAACCAAACCGTAGAGTAGTAGTTGAAGTAGATTATTTAGACAAAGTTTCTAACTAACAATCTATTTTAAATTATATTATTTATTAAAAAGCTCCTGTAAACATACGGGGGCTTTTTTAATATTTAATAGAAATCTAATTATCTTGCTGTTATATATCAGTATAACGGATTTAATTTTTGAAATAACTAAACTATTAAAGTCTAATATTGACAATAGCATTTAAAACTTAGATTATAGTTTTTGTCAAAAAACTATAATGAATTATACAAGATATAAGTATATTATGCCTGACTCAAGATTTTTTAAAAATAAAGGTTCTTTTAGTGTAATGGAAATTGCACAAAGATTTAACTGTGAAGTTATCGGTGATAAGAACCGAATAATAAAAGATATTGCAACTCTGGAAAATGCAGGAGAAGGGGATATAAGTTTTTTATACAACCCTAAATATATCGAGCAAATTAAAACTACTAAAGCTTCCGCTTGTATTATTGATGAAAAGAATATTCCGGTTGCACCTCCGCATCTTACTCTTTTGGTTACTGACAATTCTTATGTGCTATATGCAAAGATCACTTCATTATTTTACGGTGCAGCAAACTTAATAGCTAATATTTCTTCGACTGCTGCAATTGCAAAGAGTGCCAAAATAGGAGAAAACGTTACTATTGAAGACTTTGCCTTTGTGGGAGAAAATGCGGAGATCGGAGATAATGCTTATATCGGTGCACACACGTATATTGGAAATGGGGTCAAGATAGGTGATAATTCAACTATACACCCGCAGGCCTATTTAACTTATTGCACAATAGGCAGCAATTGTATTATCCATTCAGGAGTAAAAATCGGGCAGGACGGTTTCGGTTTTGCAGTAGGTAAAGAGGGCGCTGAAAAAGTTTTACAGTTAGGTTCGGTAATAGTCGGTAACAATGTTGAAATAGGTGCTAATACATGTATTGATCGTGGTACGATTGAAGATACCGTAATAGGTGATAATACTAAAATAGATAACCTTGTGCAATTAGGCCATAATGTGGTAATAGGGAAAAATTGTTTTGTGGTTGCTCAAGTTGGTATTGCAGGCAGCACAAAAATCGGCGACGGGGTAATGATAGGTGGGCAGGCGGGAATAGCAGGGCATTTAAATATCGGAGACGGAGCCAAAATTGCTGCTAAATCCGGGGTGATGCAGGATGTTGAGCGGGAACAAATGGTCGGGGGTGCTCCTGCAATGAATATAAGGGATTGGCATAGGATAACCGCAATGTTAAAGAAAATGATTAAGGGTGGTGGCAGTAAGAATGACTGATTTACAACTTCAAAATATAAATATAGAAAAAATAATGGATATTATCCCGCATAGATATCCGCTACTGCTGGTTGATAGAATTATAGAAATGCATCCTGATGAAGGAGCTATAGCTCTTAAGAATGTAACTATTAATGAAAATTTCTTTAACGGGCATTTCCCCGGTAAGCCTATCATGCCAGGTGTGCTGATAGTAGAGGCTATGGCACAAGCATCGGCTGTTTTTGTTGTGATAAACATGGGAGTATGCACTAAGCAAAAGCTAGTCTATTTCATGTCAATTGAAGAAGCCCATTTTAGAAAACCCGTCGTTCCGGGTGATTCTCTTTACTTGCATGTCCAAAAGATAAAAAGCAGAGGAAATGTTTGGAAAATGAAAGGGGAAGCAAAAGTAGACGGAGTCAGGGTTGCTGATGCAGTATTTACAGCCATGATTGTAGACAAAGAAAATGATAAGTAAAAAAGAGAGTAAAATGATTCATCCCACAGCGGTTATTTATGATGGTGCTAAGGTTGCATCGAGCGCAGAAATAGGTCCATATTGTGTAATCGGTTCTAATGTTGAAATAAAAGATGGGGTCATTCTTAAATCTCATGTTTGTGTAGACGGATATACTGTAATTGATGAGGGGACGACGGTTTTTCCTTTTGCTTCTCTTGGTTTAGTACCGCAGGATTTAAAATACAGCGGAGAAAAATCTACGGTTTATATCGGTAAAAATAATACAATCAGGGAATATGTAACTATCCATCCCGGTACGGAGCAGGGCGGGATGAAGACCGAAATAGGAGATAACTGCCTGCTTATGATAGGGGTGCATGTAGCACATGACTGTAAAATCGGCAATAATGTTATTATGGCTAATAATGTTACGCTTGCAGGGCATGTTAATGTTGCGGATTTTGCTATAATCGGTGGTATGTCTGCTGTTCATCAGTTCGTGAGGATCGGAGCGCATTCGATTATCGGCGGAGGCAGCATTGTTGTTGAAGATGTAATTCCTTTCGGCAATGTCGTCGGGGAAAGAGCAGGGCTTGCCGGGCTTAATATCGTAGGAATGAAGCGGAGAAATTTTGATAGAGAGACTATCAAACAACTGCAAATTGCATTCAAGAGGTTGTTTGTGGATAATGATAATACTTTTGAAAGCCGCGTAAATGATGTAGAAGAAAATTTCGGCAATAATGAGAAAGTAAAGGAAATTGTTCAATTTCTTAAGGCAGATAGTTCAAGATCAATATGTATGCCGAAAATAAGGGATGAATCTTAATGGAAAATATAGAAATTAAAAAATTAGGAATAATAGCGGGAAGCGAATCTTTACCAAGGCATGTAGTTGACGCTGCAAAAAAGCAAAATATTGAATTTGTTCTAATCGGGCTTACCGGCCAAACCAGTGAAGAGCTGTATAAAGATATTGAATATCAAACCTTCCAACTGCACTCTATAAGTAAAATAATTAAGAAGCTTAATGATGAAGGAGTTTCTCATGTAGTTTTTGCCGGAAGAGTAAAAAGGACTAGTATTTCAAAACTTCTTTTGGATGTTAAAGGGGCAAAATTATTTGCAAGCATTATGAGAAACGGTATTAATGATAATTCTTTGCTTACAACCATAGTTAATTTTTTTGAAAATGAAGGTTTCACCGTATTGCCTGCTGAATATATAGCTCAGGACATAGTGGTAAGAAGCGGCCATATTACCAAAACTAAACCAAGTAAAGAAGCTTGGGAGGATATTAAAAAGGGTACTAAAATATTAAAAGGAATTGCGGAGTTCGATGTCGGGCAGGCGCTCGTGATACAAGAAGGATTAGTACTCGGAGTTGAAGCTGCCGAAGGGACTGACCGGTTAATTGAGCGTTGCGGCGGTATTCAACAAAAAGAAGAGCATGGAGCTATTTTAATAAAAGTTTCTAAGCCCGATCAGGATAAAAGGGTAGATCTGCCGTGTATAGGAATAAATACGGTAAAAGAATTACATAAAAACGGTCTAATCGGAGTTGCAATTGAAGCGGGTTCGGCATTAATTATTGATGAAAAAGCGACTGTAGAAGAAGCGGATAGACTAGGTATATTTATATTCGGTATTTAAATTTTAATAATATAGTTTATGACAGTTATTATTGCAATTGACGGCCCCTCTGCTTCAGGTAAAGGTACTTTATCCAAAGGTTTAGCTAAAAAGCTGGGCTTTGATTATCTGGATACCGGCTCCTTATATAGAATTTTAGGATATTATGCATTAGAAGCTGAACTTGCTTCAAATGATGCAGAAAAAATAGTCGGTTTAGTACCTGAAATTGATTTTAGTAAATCTAAAAACTTAACCCTCACCAGTGATAAAGTAAGTAAAATGGCATCTGAAATCGCAAGCCAACCGAAAGTGCGAGAAGCCCTGAATTCTATGCAGAAAAACTTCCCTTTAGGCAAGGTGGGAGCGGTGATAGACGGTAGAGATATAGGTACCGTAATATTTCCTGATGCTGATTGTAAATTTTTTATCACGGCAGATTTAGGAGTAAGAGCTGAGAGAAGATATAAACAGTTGCAAAGCGGGAGAAAAGATATTATATTCGACCAAGTCTTGCAAAGTCTGAAGGAGCGTGACGAACTGGATAGAAATAGGGCAATAGCACCTACTTTACCTGCCGATGATGCCATCATCATTGATAATTCCGATCTTAATGCTGATGAAGTATTACAAGTAGTACTTGAAAAGACTCTGGAGACATTAAAACAAAAAAATATTAATATTAACCTTTTTTAACCGGGAGTGTCATATAATATATGGCTATCAAATCAAATATAAACAAAAATGAAGAAATAAACTTTAGTGAAAGTTTTGCTCAATTGTTTGAAGACTCAATTCAAAATGAAAAGAAAGAAGGCACCGTAATCAAGGGGCAGGTTGTCGGGATTGAAAGGGATGCTGTTCTTATAGATGTAGGATTAAAAAGTGAAGGCAGAGTTCCACTTAAAGAATTTGCATTAGACGGAGAAGAGCCGAATATTAACATCGGTGATACAGTTGATGTGTTTGTTGAAAGGCTTGAAGGTAAATCAGGCAGAACTGTTTTAAGTAGAGAAAAAGCTTTACGTGAAGAAGCTTGGGTGAAGTTTGAAGAATTACAAAATAAAGATGTGAATGTTGATGGTAAAGTAATCGGCAGAGTTAAAGGCGGTTTTGCCGTCGATTTAGGCGGCTTAATTGCGTTCTTACCCGGGAGCCAGGTTGATATTCGCCCCGTAAAAGATGCTTCCGTGCTTATGAATATTTCTCAACCGTTTAAAATTTTAAAAATGGATAGAGATCAAGGTAACGTGGTTGTTTCCAGAAGAGCTATTCTTGAAGAATCAAGAGCAGAAGCCAGAAATGAATTATTATCTAATATTTCGGAAGGTTCAATCCTTGAAGGTGTGGTTAAAAATATCACTGATTACGGTGCGTTCATTGACCTTGGTTCATTAGACGGATTACTGCATATAACTGATATTTCATGGAATAAAATTTCTCATCCTTCCGAAGTATTAAGTTTAGGACAGCAAATTAAAGTAATGGTTATTAAATATAACCCGGAAACAAAGAGAGTCTCATTAGGGCTCAAGCAACTGGAATCGAATCCGTGGGATGGCCTATCTGATAAGTATCAACCGGGTATGAGATTCACCGGAAGCGTAACTACCGTTACCGACTATGGTGCATTTGTTGAACTTGCACAAGGTGTTGAAGGCTTAGTATATCATACTGAAATTAGCTGGAATGCTAAAAATATTCATCCGAGAAAACTATTGAAAGCCGGTGACGAAATAGAAGTAGTTGTTCTTGAAATTGATATTTCCAAGCACCGTATAAGCTTGAGTATGAAGCAATGTAAACCGAACCCGTGGCAGAAATTTACCGATGAAAATCCGATCGGTACAATTGTTGAAGGTGTAGTTAAAAATATTGCTGATTTCGGTTTATTCGTGACTGTTAACGAAGAAAATCCTGATGCTGCAATTGATGCACTGGTTCCTGCCGTTGAGCTTACCTGGAGTGATAACCCGGAGGAAGAGCTTAAAAATTATAAAAAAGGTGATATAGTTAAAGGAATCGTACTTACTTCCGATGTTGAAAGAGAAAGAGTTACTTTAGGTATTAAACAACTTTCTACAGATCACTTTACCGAAGCTGCTGATAAGCTCGACAAGAACAGTGTCGTAACTTGTACCGTAACTGACGTGAAGAGCGAGGGTATTGAAGTTGAGGTTGCCGAAAACATTAAAGCGTTTATCAAGAAAGGTGATATTTCCAAGCATAAAGCTGAACAAAGACCTGAAAGGTTTGCGGTTGGCGACAGAGTTGATGCTATGGTAGTTGCTATTGATAAAAATACTCGTAAAGTTAACATCTCTATTAAGGCTTTAGAAGCTGACCAAGAGAAAAAAGCAATTGCCGAATACGGTTCAACTGATAGTGGTGCAAGCTTAGGTGATATCTTAGGTGCAGCACTCGGCCAATCACAAAACAAAGATAAAGAATAATATTCTTTATAAAGTTAATTGTAATAAGAAGCCCTTTTGCTAATGTGGAAGGGCTTTTTTTATTATAGTAATATAGTAATTTAAATGGGTAAAAAATAAGTATTGTGCTCTTATATAGTTATACATTAGCCTTAGCCTAAAAATAGGGCAGTTATATGGAACAATTATGGGAAAGAAGGAAGGAATTTCATACCCTTACTGAAAGTAAAATTAAGAAATTATCCGATAATGCTTTAAATAGAGACGATATAATTGATATCCATAAAACAAGTAACGGTCTTGCAAATACTAACTATATTCTTATGTACCATAACGGGGATAAATTTGTACTGCGATTGTATACGCGGGATTCAAACGCAGGTCTAAAGGAATTTAACCTGGCAAATTTACTATGCCACGAAGCTTTGGTACCTAAGTGTGTAAAATATTTTCCAGTCAGTGAGGCTTTTCAATATGCTTATAGTTTTGTTGAATATAAAAAAGGCATTCTACTTTCCAACTATCTTGATAAACCTGATTTATTGCCTGAATTACTGAAAATATATAAAGAACTGGGGCAGTTTTTAGCAAGATTAAAAGCCTATCGTTTTGAGGGTTCAGGTTCGCTTAACCCGGATTTGACGGTAAGCCGATTTACAACAAAACATAATGAAAATAATCCTTATATAAATTTTATTTTGGATTGTATTAATATGGTAAGGGTTAAAAACCGATTAGGAACCTCTTTATTTAATAGAATTAAAAATGTACTCAAAATTCACCATGACTTATTCCCTAAGCTAAATAATGATTATCATCTTGTACATGGTGATTTTAAGCCGACAAATATACTGGTATATGAAAGTGAAGGAGCTTTAAAAATATCGGGAATAATTGATTGGGAATTTGCCTATGCGGGAAGTGGCTATTCCGATATAGCTAACCTCTTTAGATTTAAAAACATATTTGATGAGCAACTGAAAGGCAGTTTTGCCGAGGGTTATAAAAGTAGGGGAGGAAGCTTAAACAAAGAGTGGGAAAAAAGTATTAAATTAGTTGATTTAATAAATTTATGCGACTTACTTAGCTCTGAGGAAGAGAGACCTAATATGCATACTGATATAATTAAGCTGATTACCGAGAGTTTAAATTTTATTGAGCGTTAAATATAACTAAAAAATTATGGCAAATATAAATAAGTTTCAAATTGATATTCCCTTGGTGCACCGATTAATTGCCGCACAATTCCCGCAGTGGGCGGGTCTCCCGATTAAACCAATCAAGCCTGAAGGATGGGACAATAAAACTTTTCGCCTTGGTGATCAGATGACTATTCATAATATATATTATCCGATGAATTGTTATAAAAAAGCCCGTTCATTATTATGAAGGGTGTGGTGTCGCATATTTTGATAAGATAGCTCTAATTGCTGTATAAAGTAGAATAAATAATAAATAATATGACAATTCAGATGCCTGAAAAATTGCCAGAATATTTTAAATAGTATTGTTTATCAGCTGAAAACTTTAAAATCCTAATGGCTTAATGTAGATAATTCAAATTTATCTATCCTATTATCCGCTCAAATATAGAGTAATATAAAGTAGTGCTATATAACCTTAAACTGCCACCATAGTAGGGCTTTGGATAAAATAAGTTGTAAAAAAGTTCTATTTTTGCTTAAGTAAAAATTAAGTAGAGAGGTATTGCATTATTTATATACCCACCCAAGCGGTTGCCAATTTTATAAGTAAGCAAAACGACTAAGGAAAATAAAAAGTAAAGAATATTTATTATTCTGGAATAAGCATAGAACACTTCTTATCTTTTATTTAGGTAAATATAGCCTTATAACTAAAGGAGGATATGTGAAACATATATTTAAAGTAACGGGTGCAAATAAAGCACTTATAATTGCATTTACTGCTATAGGAACCGGTGTTGTTGCTTGTACTCCCGGTTATGTAGGCCATCCCAAAGATGTAAACCCGATATTAGCAACTGGTTATGATGCATCAGTATTTTCAAAACCCAAACATACTGAGCATCAAATGAACTATTCTTACAGTAACCCGGAGCAAGTTTCGGTTAGACATATTGATATTGATTGGAATGTTATGCTTGATTCGAAAACTATTGAAGGAAGCGTAATTTTATCTATTGATAAAAAAGACTTTTTAACAAATCAACCATTAATCCTAGACTCAAGAGATTTGGTTATAAGAAAAATTGAGGGTTCAAGCGATAAAATAACTTTTTCACCTATTATTTATAAATTAGGAAAAAGAGACCCGATAAAGGGGCAAGCTATAATTATCCCCCTTCAAGATTCTACTAATTATATTCGTATAAAATATAGCACAAGTCCAACAGCCGAAGGGTTGCACTGGATAAAATCAGAACAATCCGAATATTCATCGCTATTCACCGTAGCCTGTCCAATACATGCCAGGGATTTTATACCACTTCAAGATACACCTCAAGTAAGAATAACTTACACGGCTAAAATTCAAAGCAAACCTGAATTTCTGGTATTAATGAGTGCAAGTAATAATCCTAAAAGCAAAAGCTCGAACGGCTATTACGAATTTGAAATGAATAACCCTATACCACCTTATTTGATCAGCCTAGCAATAGGAGATTTTAAATTTAAGCAATTAAGTAATTATATAGGAATTTATGCCAATCCTTCATATATTGAAAGGGGGATCACAGAATTTGCTGATTTAAATAAGATGATGAAAGTAGCAGAATCACTCTATGGACCTTATTTATGGAGCCGCTACGATCTATTAATATTACCTAATACTTTCCCTGCCGGAGCTATGGAAAACCCTTCACTTACTTTTGTTAGTCCTACAATAATTACCGGGGACAAAAGCTTTGTTTCAGTAATTGCACATGAGCTTGCTCATTCTTGGTCGGGCAATTTGGTTACAAACGCTACATGGAATGATATATGGCTAAATGAGGGCATAACTACTTATATGCAAAATCGTATAGTCGAAGAAGTTTACGGTAAAAAACAGGCGGAAATAGAAGTTAGGCTTAGCTATGAACAGCTTTTAAAAGCTTATAAGATATTGGCACCGGAGGATTTGATATTAAATCAAAAATTTCGTAATCCTAATCCTGATGATGTGTTTACCCCTGTTCCTTATAATAAAGGCTTCCTATTTATTAAGCATCTTGAACAACTTTTCGGGAGAAGTGAGATTGATAATTTTTTGCGTGAATATACAAGGGAATTTGCCTTTAAAGCTATTAGTACTAATGATTTTGAGCAATATTTAAGAAAACATTTACTTAATAAAAACAGCCGACTAAGCCAAAGGGCTAGTATAAAAGAGTGGTTATACGGTACTGACTTACCTACCACATTTATAGAACCTAGCAAACGGCATTTAATAGCTATAGGAAATCAGGCAAAAGAATGGGCTGCGGATGAAATTACACAAATTGATACGGCTGGTTGGAGGGGGCAACAATGGATTTATTTTATTGATAATTTACCAACTAAACTTAGCCCTAATAAACTTGAGGAATTGAACAAAATACTTAATATTAAGAATAGCCGGAATGCTTTGATTATTAGTAAATGGTTAACATTAGCAATAGCTAATAACTATGAACCTGCATATGGTAGTTTAGAAAGATATTTAACGATTATAGGTAAAATGAGCTTGATAAAACCTATTTATGAGGAACTGGTAAAAACTAATGAAGGTTTAAAAATAGCAAATCATATTTATAATAAAGCAAAACCGTTTTATCACTCGCTCACGATACGCGAGATTAATAAAGTTTTTGAAAAAGCTGGTAAGGATTGAAATCATCATTCATCCTAAGAAAACTGTTATGCAGATATTTTAAAGATATACTTAAAACCTTAATATGAAGTTTATAATGAAGTTAAGGTATTACTGGGAAAATAGGCTTTAAAGAAAATATGGCAAAGTCATTTATACGTAAGCCCAATTTAATTTTTTATAGTTTAACTATGTTCCCTATATAGGATGTTCAACTTAATTTACTATATAATAACTAAGTTTACTTTGGTTCTAACCTTTGACAATAAATTAATTTTATGAAGAAAAAATGGCGGCTGGAGTAGGATTAATTTTACTCAAGCGCATCCGGCTTGCCCATAGTCTATATTACTAAAGCTCGATTCCGAACCCATTATGGGTTCTAATCTACTCTGTATAATAAAACGAAAAAAGAATAAATTTAAGGTTCGCTCTGCTTTCAAGCCTTAACATTACTCTTCTTTATTTTATGGCGGATGGAGTGGGATTCGAACCCACGGTACGCGCGAACGTACGTCGGTTTTCAAGACCGGTGCCTTAAACCGCTCGGCCATCCATCCGGGATTTGTTTTATCAAACTCCAGCCATATTAGCAAGCATAAAAATTATAATTTTTGGTAAAAATATATTATTTTGCTATCTCAGATTATCCGGTAGCCCGCTTAATTTTAGCGCCACAAGCACTAAGCTTATCATCCAGATGTTCATAACCTCTGTCAAGGTGATAAATCCTTCTGATTACAGAACCTCCGCTTGCTGAAAGTGCCGCAAGCACCAGAGCCATTGAAGCTCTGAGGTCGGTTGCCATCACTTCCGCTGATTTCAGCTCCTCAACTCCTTCAACAATCGCAAGGTTACCTTCAACTAAAATCTTTGCTCCCATCCTATTGAGCTCAGGAACATGCATGAACCTGTTTTCAAAAATATTCTCTCTTACATGGGAAGTGCCTTCGGCGATTGCAAGAAGAGTCATCATCTGGGCTTGTAAATCGGTAGAAAAATTCGGGTATGGTTCTGTTTTAATATCAGTTTTATGGAATTTGCCTTCGCCTGAAATAATTATATTATGCTCGCCTTCTTCAATTCCTATCCCGATTTCTTTAAAATGTACCAACTGTGAGCGAAGCATCTCCGGCTCTATACCTCTTAAGTTGATTTTCCCCCTCGTTATAGCAGCAGCAACCGCATAACTTCCGGCTTCAATCCGATCACCGATTACTTCATGTTCCGTGCTTGAAAGATTATCCACTCCTTCTATCGTGATAATATCGGTACCTTCCCCGGAAATAATTGCTCCCATGGATTTTAAAAATTTGGCTAAATCAACAATTTCAGGTTCTCTTGCTGCATTATGCATAATAGTTTTTCCTTCAGCTAAAACCGCAGCCATCATGATGTTTTCCGTAGCACCAACAGAGACTTTATCAAAAAATATTTCAGCACCTTTTAATTTCCCGCTTACTTTGGCTATTATATAGCCTTCAGATAATTCAACTTCAGCTCCCATTTCTTGAATAGCTTTAATATGCATATCAACAGGCCTAGTCCCGATTGCACAACCTCCAGGCAATGAAACTTTAGCTTCTCCAAATCTTGCAAGCAATGGACCTAAGACTAAAATTGATGCTCTCATTTTGCTGACAAGCTCATATGGCGCAACTAAATTAGTAATATTTTTAGCATCCAGTATTATACTTCTATTCTTGCTTCCCAGCTCAATATTCGATATTCCTTCATTTGTTACTTTAACTCCGTGTTGAGCGAGCAATGCAGTCATGCTTTCAATATCTTTCAAATCAGGGATGTTAGAAATTTTAACTTCTCTATCACACAAAATAGAAGCTGCCAGAATAGGAAGTGCAGCATTTTTAGAACCGCTGATGTTAATTTCCCCGTAAAGCGGAATGCCGCCCTCAACTAAAATGATACCCATAAATGACTCAAACAATTAATTTTGCACTAAGCTAGCAAAATTATTAAAAATTATCAATCAGAGTACTTGATTAATTTGCACTTGCTAACTATTTCTTTATACAAATTAATTTTTCTTAGAATATAATGAGTAAGCAGGATTACTATCAAACTTTAGGCGTATCTAAGTCCGCAAGCAAAGAAGAACTTAAAAAAGCATACAGAAAACTTGCAATGCAATATCACCCCGATCGCAATCAAGGTGACAAGGAAGCTGAAAAAAAATTCAAAGAAATTAATGAAGCTTATGAAATTCTAAAAGATGATGATAAAAAAGCTGCTTACGACAGATTCGGTCATTCGGCTTTCCAAAATGGGGGTGGAGGAGGAGCCGGCAGCAGAGGAAACGGAGGAGGGTTTGACTATTCCGGAGACTTTTCCGATCTTAATGATTTATTCGGCGGAATATTTAATGAATTCATGGGCGGAGGCGCACGGACTGCTAGCAGAGACATCGGGCGAGGTTCCGATTTAAGATACAATCTGAGCATTTCATTAGAAGAAGCTTATTCGGGCGCTAAGCAAAACATTAAATATAAAACTGCGGTTAAGTGCGAGACTTGCAGCGGCAAAGGAAGTAAGAGCGGCAATGTTGCAAATTGCTCGACTTGTAACGGAAGTGGGAGAATTAGGGCACAACAAGGCTTCTTTACGGTTGAAAGAACATGTCATACATGTTCTGGTACCGGTAAGATTATTAAGGATCCTTGCACAAGCTGTCGAGGAGAAGGAAGGGTTATTAAAGAAAAAACTATTTTAGTTAATATACCGGCAGGTGTTGAAGACGGCATGCGAATAAGAGTAGCCAACGAAGGAGAAGCTGGATTAAGGAATGCACCTTCCGGTGATCTTTATATATTTGTTTCCATAAAAAATCATAAATTCTTTGAGAGGGAAGGGTACCAACTATTTTGTTCTATACCTATAAAAATGACTACCGCAGCTCTAGGAGGCGTTTTAGAAGTACCTACTCTTGACGGTAAGTCAGCTAAGATAACTATACCTCAAGGTACTCAGAGCGGCACGCAATTCAGGTTAAAAGGCAAAGGTATGCCTATCATGAAAACTCCGGGGCATGGAGACTTGATTGTGAAAGTTATAGTAGAGATTCCAGTAAAACTTTCTAAAAAACAAAAAGAGCTATTAGAAGAATTTGAGAAAGAGAACAGTTCTGGTTGTAATCCTCAAACGGAAAGTTTTTTTGCAAAAGTTAAAGGTCTATGGGATGATTTGAAAAGCTAGTACATTTAATATAAATTCCGTAAAATTTTTAAAAATTTAAACCGAGTATTATTGCTTAACCTACAGTAATATAACAAATAATAATGCTTTTTTTTAGGTGAAATGTATTTGTTTATTAGTATCTTAGAGGCAAAAATATTTTTAATCGTCTGGACTCACAAAGTTGTCTGATCTTAACCAAAGTCAACTATTTTATTTGCATAAAACAAAATTATATTTCTTTACCAAATCACTTTGGTAGGGCACATATATAAAACAAATTTAATCAATTTATGTTTTTTAGTTGCGGTGGGACGTTATGGGCAAATATAGCGGGGATATAGCTTTATCTAAAGCTTGGGATATTTTGACAAATAGCTCTAATTCCTTCTTAATTGATGTAAGAACGATAGAAGAATACATCTTCGTAGGAGCTCCATGGCTTAAGGAGATAGGTAAGGAAACTGTTCATATGCCATGGCGCTTATTTCCGAATATGGAGATTAACCCGCATTTTATTGCCGGTATTACTAAAATAGTTCCGGATATTAACTCGGAATTGCTTTTTATTTGCCGTAGTGGAGCACGATCAAGAGAAGCTGCTCAAAACTTAACGGAACACGGATATAAAAATTGTTATAATATTACTGAAGGATTTGAGGGAAACTTAAATAATAAATACCAACGCGGAAACTTAAGCGGCTGGAAAGTAGCTAATCTTCCTTGGAGGCAAAATTAGT